>JAZTXF010000001.1:0-38575 GCA_045636305.1 Candidatus Gastranaerophilaceae bacterium
ATATTGATTGTTAAAATTCATCTAAAATGCCTCCTTTATCTTATATTGATGCTGTTGGTTTTAAGCTTGCAAATGGGAATCTTGTCTCTGTTTCATCTAGTGCATTTACTGGGTTTGGAATTTCCCAACCTAATCTCATTACAACTCTTAATGCAACCATGTCATCTTGTGCTAAGTTATATAGAATTTCTCCACTTGATGGATCTTGAATAACTGCTTCTGTTAATACTTTATATGTAATATCTTGTCTAATTGCATATACTGCTTGATTAAAGTCACCAGCAATTAACATTGATAATTCTTTGTTCCAAGCGCCGTTATCAAGATATTCTCTTTTTAAAGAACCAATTTCTGTTGTATTTAAAGGTTGACCGTTTTTGTCAGTCATCATTCTAAATTTACCTTTTAAGCCAACACCACCAAGTAATCCTGTTACGTTATATCCACTTTCTTCAACTTTAGTCATAACATCATTGATATCTGAATATAATCCATTTGCTGTTTCAGCAACTTCTTTACCTGCTGTTACAATTGATGGGATTAAACCTTCTCTCCAATCTGCTGGTTTATCAGTACCATTGAAAATAGCATTGTCGATTTTCTTTCCAAATGCTTCTACAATTCTTGGTCTAACTTCAGCCCAAATATCAATTGAAGAATCATTTAATACGTTTTCTTTGATTGGAACTATAACTGCTAATTCGGCTGCATTGATAAATTTCTTATCCCAAGCCATTTTTGTTAAATTCTTTCTTCCGTTGTTTGTTGTTTCATCTACGAAATAAGCAACTGGTAAGCTATCTAATACTCTTAATTTTGTTTTATCAGATGTCATGTTTGGTAATCTTCTAAACATTGATAAAGCTTTAGATTCTTTTACAACTCCTTCAAAAATTTCATTTGCTACTTGTACTTCTATTAGCGCATCTGCGTCTGTTCTTGTTATATTTGCCATATTTTTTCTCTCCTTTTTAATTATTATTTCTACTATTTCTCAACAAAGTGTTCATAATAGAATTTGTTGTTTGTGGTTTGTCACCACCGCCGTTTAGTGCAGGTGATGTTTGAACTTTTTTTACTACTGTTTCCCCAAAGAATTGAGGGTTGTTTTTCTTGTATTCCTTTAATGCTGTTTCAAAATCGGTGGTGTCATTTACTTGGTTCATAACTTCACTTGTTACGAATTTCGCAAACTCTTTTTTTACATCGCTTTCATTCACTTTTAATTGCGCTTTTAATAAATTGTTTTCATTTGTTAAAAGTGCATTGTTGTTTGTAAGTTCTGTAATTCTTTCACCATCGTTTTGATTGTTTTTCTTCCAGTTCAAGAACTCTTTATATTTTTCATCTTTTTGCCAGTCGGAATTTGCTTTTTTTACTCCTGCATTAAATGAATTATCTATATCCTCTTTGGTATATGTTTTTGGTTCTTGCTCTGTGTTTTCCACTACTAGAGTGTCTTTGTTTTCTTCCATATTTTTCTCCTTTTCTTTTATAGCCATTAAGTTAGGCTTAAATTCCGCTTTTAAGGTGCGTTAACCTATAAAAAAAGCCACATCGTAAATGAATGTGACTTTATAAACTATTTAATTTTCTTTTTTTCTGACTTTTTGTCGAATACTTCTGGTTCTGTTTCTTCAGTAACTAAATCAATCTCTTTTTCAATTCTAGGTTCTGATATAATTTTGCAGGCAACAACCTTTTTAGGATTATCACCACACAAATAATCTGCTTCTGCCTTAGTCTTAACAGTAACTATATCTCCTACAAACAATTTCCCTTTTTCTTCAAGTTTTTTTCTTTTTATTTTTACTATATCGTTAAATTTTGAATATGTAACAGTTTCTAATACTTCTAACTCGTACATCTAGCTCACCTCCTTCGTATTCTCTTATAACCACTTACTGTCATTCTTGCTTTTTTAGGTTTTAAACCGCTTGCAATACATAAAGCATTATATTTATTTGTTATTTGTCTTATTTTGCCTTGTAAAATGACCGCTTCTTCCATATCTCCCATTGCGACAGCAGCTATATGTCTATCCTTAAATTGTCTAACTTTAGTTTCAAGTAATCTTTGCAATTGTGTGCCTTCATATAGAGTGTATTTTTTGCCTTCATACTCAAAACCCTCTTCATTTTCTTTCTTTATATTTTCTAATTGTTCATTACTGTATTGCGGTTCGCTAACACCCAATACAATGCTAAATACATTGTGATAACAGTTCATGGCTGATATTGGTCTATGCTTATGAATATACTTTTTACCTTGATAATCTTCTGCAGGAAGTTCGTTTTGGAATTTTTCAAATTCTTCATTACTAAACTGTCTCCCTTGTACATCTTCGTGGTCTGGTGCTGGATATTGATGTACTGTTATCTCAACACCATCAGCATCAAACTCCTCGCCAAACTGTTTTTGCATTTCGTTAGACAATTGTCTAATACCATCTAACATATTCATTCTAACTGCACTATCAAGTCTACGATGATATCCTGTTGCATAATCTACACATCTTATTCCATTACCAGCTATTTCACGCATTGTCTTTCTCATGGTAGTCTGATATGCTTCTTCGCCTAAAGATATGCTTAATACAGCTTTATCTATAACTTTCTGGTATATTTCTGATAATGGTGTAAATACTTTTTCTCCATTTTCAAAAGTCATAAATGCACTTGTATTCATAAAGTTTATATAGTTTTCAGTAGTTAGCTTTGCAAAAGCTCGCACTTGGTTTTGTAATGCAATGTTTTGATCGTATGGTATAAAATCGACATTCCTGTATTCATAAAACTTCCTAGCAAAGAGTTGATTATCTTTTGCTATTTCTTCAAATATCTTATATATCTGTTTCTCGTTTAACCCTGTTATTTCTTTGATTTTATTTGCTATTCTGTTGTAACTCGCACCATACTGAAGCTGTTGCACTAATTGATAAGCTTTGCTGGGCTTTAATGTTCCTATTTGCTTAATGCTTTCTCCTATTTCAGTTAATATAACCTCATTAAGTTCTTCAATTTTATCTACTAAAGCCTCTGCAAGTCTTTCCCTTGCGTTTTCAGATAACATCTAATCACCTACTCGCCCATCAACTGTTCAACTGTCGGTTCTTGTTCTTGTATCTTTCTTATCGCTTCTTCAGCTATTTCAGGAGTTTCACCATATATCTTTTCTCTATATTCAACTGCAGACATTATCCCTGCATTTTTTTCTCTTAATGCTCTGTTGCTTTCCGCTTCTTTATCTTCGATTATTGAATCATCAAATGTTATAACCATATCTGTTGTATCTATGTTATATTTACCAAATTGTGTTGAAGCGTAACATATAGCTTTGATTAGATCATATATAGCACTTTCGTATCCTATTTCTAGCTTCTTCTTTCTTCTAAACATTTTAGAATTGCTACTTATGACCGCTGTGGCTGTACTTAAATTTGTTCCATCAAAATGATAATGATTTTCTCCAAATCCTACTTTATTTCCTAAAATATTCAAATTCATATTTAGTGATTTAACTATGCTTTCAACTCTTAAATCTGCTGTATCGCTTTGTATCAAGTCGTCTTTTGAAGCCCCACTTGGTAGTACATATATATCCGTATCATTTGGATCAAAAGTAAGTTTTTGTTCTCCACTATCATAATTCATCATATCTGCTCTTACGAACGTTCTTCTTCTGCCATCGTTTATTTCGGTTTTTAAAGCGTCAAAGGAAATATCTACAGACTTCATATTGTCGATAGCATTTGCATAGTGTGGTATCCCAAAAGGATTGTTATTAAATAAGTTATTAGTTAATAATGGCTTAAATATGCTGAACCATTTTACATTTGACTTTGTATCAAATTCGCTAGCAACTCCCTCTTCTTGTGTCATTTCTGTTAGATTTCCGTTTGTTTCAGCAAACAAATGGTTATATATAATGTAATTTCCTTGTTCATTTAGTTTGTGTACTGAAAGTACAACATACTTTTTACCATCTATATACTCAACACTTCCAAACGCACACTCTTTTATTTCTTTGTTGTTCCAACTCAAAGGGAATATCCAATCAATATCAACAATGTCTATTCTTGTTTTAGCGTCCGAAACATCTAATGTCATTCTGTCTTCGTTAGATATAATGTCATACACACTTGTTACTGTCGCTGATGTTCCTAAAGCTCCACTCTTTTCAATAGATTGATTGATTACAGAGTTGATATCTAGTAAATCAAGTAATTCATTGAATTGTTTTTGTGTTGCTTCATCTTTCATTGAAATTTCGCACTTCTCACTCCACAAAATGTCTGACCAGTCTTCTGATATCTCTTTAGCCATGTTCATACTAAATCTCTTCTTACTAACTTTTCGCTGACCGTTATATATAAAATAATTGTGGAATGATTTCACATTGCCAATATACCAACTTCGCCACGTACTAATATAGCTTTTTATCGCATCTTTAATATCTGGGTTATAGTTGTAGTTTTTTTGTAAAAAATCTTCTAATTTCATTTTGCACTCCTTTTTAAACATAAAAAAAGAATGGTTTCATCCACTCTATCTCATGTTCATCATTAATTTATCGTAAAACGGAAACATCGAATACTCAGAGGCATCCAAATCATCTATAGGTGTTGTGCCATCATCAAGTCTTTCATCTTCTTTCTTATCATCCCATAATGCTTGAGTATATGCCTCTATTAAATATTTACATTTCCTTAATATAAATCTTCTACATTGTCCAAACAAACTGCAATCTAATTCTATTCTATCTACTATTCTCCCTTTAATGCAGTCCTGCACTTGTAAAGGTATCCCGTGTTGTTGTAAATACTTGTTCATTCCAAAAGTTAACACTTGACCTAATGCACCATAATCAGCAAACACATGAGTTACTTTGCCGTATTCTTTTACAACTCTTCGATAAAACTCTACAAACTTTTCATACATCTGCTCTGGGGTGTGTAATCCAGTTAATTTCTCTTCATCAATAGTCCATGCTTGCTTGAACATCGTTGTTATTCCAGTTGCTTTAAATTCTGTTTCACCTTCCGATGCGCCATAGTCTATACCTATACTTATTATCATGAAGTTTAGTTTATTTCCATTTTCATCTACTGCTTTATCTTTTATAAACAAATCAGGGTTATCAGCAAACTGTCTATATATTAATCCCTCTGCATTACACCATTGACCTAGTATTAATCTGTTATAATATACAGTTCCCTCATATTCCTTGCATAAATTATCAACAAATTCTTTACTTAAAAATGGATTATCAAATATCGTGTAATGCTGAACATAAACATCAAGTCCTTTTTCTTCTATCTTGTCTAAAAAGTCTTTCTTTAACCAATGGTTTTGATTTTCAGGGTTCAATGCACCGTCAAACATAGAGTAAGGTTTATCAAGTGAACCTTGCATCATAATAAATACTTCTTGTGACCATTTCGCTACCTCATCGCCATAGCAGTATTTAATACTAGTTCCTTGGATTTTGCTAACCTGACTTATTTTCTCGGCGCCTAGACAATAAACCTCTTCACCAAATAATTTCGCGATATTGTTTGAATTAATGTTACCTACTAATGTTTTGCCATAAATTTGTCTCAAAGGTTGTAAAACGTTTCTTTCTATCGTGCCTTTTGAAACGCCCAAAATTACGTTTAAACCGTCTTTTCCTTTTCTATCGAGTATTCTACTAGGTATAGTCCATAAATTATCCAAATACGTCTTCCCGCATCGCCTAGCACCTATCTTTAAATTATATCTATGGTTCGCGTTTCTTATAAATTCATCTTGTTTTGGTGATGTTAATTTACCCATCATTAGCACCATCCTGTATCTTAATTAAAAGCTCTTTAACTTTATTAAGATCTTCATTATTAGCACTACCGCGTTGCATTTCTATAAATTTCAATTCTTTGTCTAAAATAATTCCATACGCGGTAGCTAAATCTTTAATATTAGTAAACATGTCAATATTGTCTACCTTTTTTTCTATTGCTTTTAAGATTTTATCTAGGATTCTTTTTTTACTTTCATGTTGAGTCTGCATATATTCTATTGTAGATTGAGTGTTTTCTTCTTTTTTTTGCTCGAGCTTTTTCAAAGTTTCATTGTTTTTAGTAACGATAGTTTTCACAGTAACATCACTAACATTATTTCTTCGAGCAGTTTCGCTGTAATTTTGAGTTTCGACATAATCAGCAATTATTTTTTTCTTTTCTAAGTCAGTTAACTTTGCCAATTACATCATCTCCTTCAGCTTTAAGATTAATTCCCTTTCGTTTCTAAACTCTAATGTTTTATAATAACGTTTCTCGTTTTCATCTTCTTCATCATACTTGTAAAGACTTAATTTAATACTGCTATATCTTTTGCCCTTTTTATAAGTTTTTATATCTGTCAAATTGCATTGATATTTGTCGCTTAATTTTAGCAACATCATATTAATATATTGTTTGTAGTTCATGTGTAACACCATCCTTGATGTTTGCTTTTTTATTACGGTTTTTTTGCTTAGTGTTTTTTACTTTCTTAATTCCGTCTATTCTGTCACTTTTTTCACATTCTACTTTCTTACTACACGTTTTACACTCTTGTTTCATACAAAAATTAAAATCATACATAAGATCACCTTGTTTTTAAATATAACCACTGCACAAATGATATATTAAAACTTTTGTATTGGTTCTATAAGCTTTCTATTGGTTCTAATAATTGAATTAAACTTTGTTTAATATCTTGCTTGTTTATAATCTTGTTTTCTTCTTTAAGATATATCAAATTACCACCAACATTAAATCCAGTTGGTTTTGCATGCAAACCTCCATCCATCAATCCATCAAGTTCAATTCCAAATAGCTGATTAATAACACTCATATATGTATATGAGCATTTATCTCTTTCATCTATTAATTCTTTATATTTATGAATTGCTTTCTTATTTAATGTTTTTAAGGTATAAAACATACCATCATTCATTTCTATTTTTAATTTAGCTATTTCTCTATTCATTTCTTCTTTCATATTCTCTGCCATTTCTCCTCAAATCCTTTCTTTTCATTTCAATATATCATCTGTGCACTACTTATATTTATTGCTTAATAGAAAAATAGAGCTATGCCTTTCAGCTTAGCTCCGCAAAAGATATTTCTTTTTCCGTAATGCAAGGGTTGTAACTCTCCTAAAAATTACAACCCCGTTTCCTTATCTACGCATGGTAGATAGGCATATAAAAAACACTCACATTATCTAACTCTTTGAATTAGATTTGCAAGTGTTTTTGTTTTACACATTTCATTATCACAATATCATAATAACACTTTTTATCCCCCTAAAACTGCAAACTTTTTGCAAGTTTTTTAAAATAATCCCATTTCTTGCCCAACAGCATATACAATTTTATCTCTCATGTTGTAATATGTTCTTTCTCCTATTGGTATTTCATTGCATGTTTTTACAATACCAGCTTGTTTTATATAATTTAACTCGAAAAATTTAGTGTAGTCATCGTTTAGTTGATTCTTTACTTTTTCAATAGCAGTTATTGTATCCTCTAATTTTAATAATGCTGTACTTGACATCAATTTGAATGCTTTTCTTTCTGTAGGTTTCCCATTTCCATTTTTGCCTTTTGGTTGTCCATCTGATGGCTCTGGGCTCTCCTCTATTATATCTGTTCTCATTTCTTCTAATTTTTTCTTATTTTTTTCATAATGCTGTAATTCAAACTCTATGTATCTATATACTTTTTTATCAATCTTCACTTACAACACCTTCTTTCGTGTTTTTATTTTAAAAGTTCTTCTATTTTATATGGATTTGTATCTTCCCATTTTATGAATTGGAATAGATGGTTAAATGCTTCAAAACAGCACCAAACTTCATTGTCTGTATCCCAACATCCATAATTATCATCTTTTACAGGCTTTTTGAAATAAATAACAATAGCTCCATCGTATTCTCTAGCTATCCACTTGTAATTTTTATCTATATTCTCTAAAATAACTCTTTCTGCATCTGATAGTTTTATTGGTTCTTTGTGTTCTGCTTTTAGCCAGTTTAATTTACAACTCTTGCAAGGTCGGTACGGATATTTATGTTCACAAGTCTTGTGACATTGAATTTGCTTCAATATACACTCACTAATAAAATCTCCTAACTCTTCATCACTCATATTTTGCATTTGTTCCATTAACCATTGTCTATTTGTCATTATCTGTACCTCCACTCACAAAAAATTGTAGGTTTTAAATTACTATTGCGACAACAAAAGTTGCCATGTTTTTCATACCAATAACACTTACTACACATTGACTCTCTATCGAATATATGTTTTTTAATTAAATAAATTTTATAACGTATTTTCTCTAGTATTGTCATCGTTTATCACCTCTATTTCATAAATGATTGTTCCACCCTCTCCAGTAATAAGAAACTTTTTTCTTTCATACTCTTCTACGTTCATTTAATCCCCCCATTTTTTTAACCATTCATATTTGCGAATTAAATCTTCTGTTTTTGCAATATCATCTCTTACCCACAAATCATCTCCGCTATATCCTAATATCTTATTTTGGATATCTTTTAATCGTTCTAATTCTTCGTGTAGTTCTTCTAATTTTGCATCTATTTCATCGTTCATTTACTCACTCTCCTAAAAATTCTGGATTATCGTATATGTTGCCTATTACTTCAAAAATAAGTGTTGAAGTTTTAAATCTTTTAAATAAACCTTCCACAGTATGTCCTAAAAGCTTTTCTGAAAGTGCAAATTCAAATGCCCCATGCCCTTCTCTATATCTACAATACATTATCTCTTCATCATTTATTTTTACTATATCTCCGCTCGTATATTTCTTTTCCTTTTTTATCGTGTAGTCCTGTGAATTGTCCTATTGATTCTGTCTCAACCCAAAACGAACCACTTGTTTCATAATCACCTATGTAATACTTGCCCTCTTCTTGAGCCACAAATTGCTCCATTGTAAGCAAATCGCCTATACGCCATTTGCCATTTTCTTTGTCTTTTCCTCTAAATTTAATCTCTCGCATATTCTCACTCTCCTACTGTATATTTAATAGCTTCAAATTGTTCTTTTGTTACAACTGTTTTAATATCTGTATTTGCATTTATTTCTTCATAACCACAACCATAATCAGAATTTTCAATTGATATTTCAAGTCTTTCTCTATCAATAGCTATTATTAAATGTCCATTCACATAGTCGCCTACTTCTATAAGGTCTATTATGTTTGGACTGTGTTTTTTTACATATCCAGTTGTCACTCGATTGTTTCCAGAAGTGTTAACAAGAAGTATATCTTCTTTTTCTATTCCTACAACTTTAAATATCTCTCCGTATGGTTCTTTAGTTCTAATAAATTCTCCTACTTTTATTTCTTCCATTATTTCACTCTCCTTTTAGTAGTTCATTTAAGACTTCTTTTTTATGATAATATTCGGCGCTTACAAATAAATACGCTGTGTCTGTGGGTAAAACTATCCTATTTCTTTCTTTAAATTCTGATAGTACTGCCTTTTCTTGTTCTTCAAGAGATTCTATCTTCTCTTTTATCTTGTCTTTTTGTATGTATTTATAATTGATTAGATTTTGGTAATGGTCTGCGAGTTTTTTCAAACCTTCATTTTCTTTTTGTAACTCTTCTAATGCTTTTAATATTGTAGCCACTGCTTCATTTTCCGAATCTGCCATATAATTGTCTTCGACTAGTTTTTTCGCTTTTTCTATTGCTTCTTTTAGTTCCATTTAATCACTCCTCATTTATAGTTATTCTGCCTAATATTTTTTCGTATCTAATAGTTGATATTCTTGATTCTCTTTTTTATCTAGTTTTATTCTTAGCTCTGCTATCTCATCTTCATATTGTTTTAATTTTTCTCTATATTCTTTTTGTGTCATTTTTTATAGCCTCCTTTATTCTGGCTCTGTTTTCTTCTATTTGTCCCCATGTATAAAACTCTTCGCCACATTTATTACATCTGTAAAATATAGCTGTGTATTTCTTACCTTTATATTTTTCTTCCTCTTCAACAACTTTCGCTATACCTTCACAATATGCACACTTCAAGATAATCACTCCTTGTCTAATTGAAACTCATACCAACGATAATGTCTAAATGTTAATCTGCCATCTGCTTCATACAAAAATGCATCTGTCTCATCTAATATTCCTCTAATACTTCGTAGTTCCTTAGACAGTCCCATTTTTCTGCCGTATTTGCCTTCTTTCTTTGATAATTTAAGTTCATATAAGCCTAGTATCTTATTAAATATTTTTATAACAAACTTCATAATAACCTCCGTTAATCTTCCCATTCTTCATAGAATATCCCTATAAAAAAACCCATGAAGAATGTTAATATCCATGTTAGGTCCATTCTATTCACCTCAATAATTTATCTAATATTTCTTGTAGTACATTAACTACAATGCTGTTTCCAGCTTGTTTATATAATTGTGTATTTGAATTAACTAATGAAGCTTTGTCAACATCATCATCATCAAAGCCCATCAATCGCCAACATTCTTTTGGTGTTAACTTTCTAATTCTTAGATCATAATTATGCATTGGTATATGTCCACCACCTTGTCCCATTGCACTTGTTAATGTTGGAACAATTCCATTGGTTGATACTGCTGAATGTTTTTGTGTAGAACCTATAATGATTTCATTTCCGTTCACTTACCACAACCCCTTTTGTTGCTTGTGTATCTAATGTTTGTATCATTCCTCTTTGTACTGTTCCTCTGTGATATTGCATTCTGCTTGATATGTCTACACCACCACCTTCATATGCTTCTAAATAACCCTTTTTAGTTGCATTTTTAATTCTTAGTTTCAAATCTTTAACTTTTATTTCGTCTTCGCAATCTTCTACTACAAAGTTACTTACACCCGCTCTTTGTGAACCACTAGCGCCTCTAACCGATACTGTATGTGCTATATTTGAGTTTAAAGTGTCGTTATCGGCTCGTCCTTCCCATTTAGTACCTTTTTGTGTTTCGCGGTTATCTAATATATAATCCTTCATTTTATCGCTTAAATAATATTTATCATCAACTTCATCTTCTAATAAGTCTTTAAGTCTTAATTCAAGCGGTTGTTTTTGTGGAAATTCAAAACTTCCACCATTCAAAATGCTAACAGTAAATACTCTTTGTCTATTCTGTGGTATTCCATAGTCTTTAGCATTCAGCACTTCATAATGATTCGTATAACCTAGACTCGACATTGCCGTTAAGTAATTTTCAAAGTTGTGTCTGTGTTTCGCACTTAATACGTTTTTCACGTTCTCCCATATTACGTACTTTGGTCTTAGCTTGCCTACAATTCTGATTGTTTCATACATCAAACTGCTTCGAGTACCGCTACCAATATCTCCACCAGCTTGTTTGCCTGCAAGCGAAAAATCTTGGCAAGGCGAACCGTGCATAATTAAATCACACTCTATATCCTTGTTCCATTTTGTTATATCTTGTGTTTCAAAATTAGTTCCGTGTATTGCATTAAAACTTTTGATTGCATATTTATCTATCTCAACAGCATCTACAACCTCGTGTTCTATCCCTAATCTTTGTAACGCTTTGCTACAAGCTCCTATCCCGCGCAAATAACTCTAATACTTTTAACATTTACTCACCTCATTTTTACTCCCAGCTTTTCCATATCGGCTTTTATAATGTCATAATCATCTACTGTTAAATGTCCTGTTCTGTAAGCATCTATATTGTTATAAATGTCGTACATTATTTGTGTAAGTCGTTTATTCCCAAAACCTAATTTGTAATTTAGTGTGTATGCTGTCATATAAAAAGCTATATCTATTACATGTTTCATACCTGATTTAAAACCAGCTTCAAATGCGTCATTTAAAGTCCTATCCATCACTTCTTTTTTATTCATACCATTTCGCAATGCTCTTCTGCGTTCAGCTCTGTTCATTCATCTTCCCTCCCTGCTAAAACCATACTTGAATAGTATTCGCCGTATATTTTCATGAACATTTCTAAATCAAGTGTAGCTTTCCATTTCTTTTTGTTTTTTCTGTGAAACACAACTGGTATTCTGCCTTTTTTACAGTCTCTTTCAGCTTGTTCTAAAGCTTCGTCTATGTTTAATTTCTCAACCCTCTTCACTTCGCAATGTATAAATGGCAACCCAATTACATCAGCACTTTCTCCGCCTTTACCACAAAACTGTTGGCTTCTTCTGCAGTTGAATCCATATTCTTTCATCTTGTTTGCAAATTCACGTTCTCCTGCGGCACCTTTTTGTCTACTGTTCACACTCATCGGCCCTCCTCCACATAAATTTTGATTTTTTAACATATTTTTTATTGCATACGCATTTTATAACCCACTCTTTTTCTCCAGTCTCACGTTGCGCTCTGTACGCGCTTGGATATTTGGCTATAAAATTCATTTCATGATCGTACTGCATTACTTCTCTTCCAGCACCTTCATCGTTCTGCAAATGGTGGTTTTTTATATTGTGTTTTTTTCGTATGTCTCTAACCAGTTCGTATAGTGGTGTAACTGCTACGTGTTTATATCTATCTAAAATCATATTTCTTGTAGCACCATTTAAAATCAACTCTTCGATTTCTGCTTTCATTTCTGGTTCTATCGGTGCTGCACGTCTTTTAACTACTGGTGTGTACTCTTTTGGAATGTTCAGTTGGCATCTTTGAAAACACTCTCTAATCCCGTACTCATCTACACATAAAAGCAAATCTTTTTCTCTTAACTTTTTTGGATACTCTTTGATTACTGTGTATTTTTTCCTTCGATTTTAATCTCCACTCTAACACCTACCCTTCGAGAGCATATTGCTCGTATCGTTCAACCATTGTGTATCTCTTCTCAGCAGTTTTCATGTCTTTTAATTGTGGATATCTCTCTTGTATCTTTCTTCTGCATCTTTCGACTGATGCGTAACTACTAGCGCCATATGCTTTGTAGTTCTTCCAGAAATCTATAAAAGATACGTCTGGTCTTTTCTTGCTCCAATATGCTACGTACAGTAAATGGTCGTCCGTTCTTGTTATTGGGATTTCTTTTAAAATCATATATATTTCAGCTTCTAATTTTTTAAGCTTAATCATTTGTTCATCACCTCTCTATAATTTGTTAATGAACCATAATTGCTCGTCACGGCTAATTTGATTCCATTCAGCTTGTTCTCTTGCCCAAGCCAGCGCTTTTGTTTTACCTCCAAAACTCGACACATTGAACAGCTCGCGCGCGTTATTTATTAAATTAAAATAAATATTATTGTTTTCTGTTTTATGTATGTGGTCAGTTTGTGTGACAATTTGTGTGACAGTTTGTGAGACACTTGATGTACATTTTTGTCCATCAAATTCATTTTGTGTGTCATTTTGAACACTCAAATTGTTTTGTGTGTCAGATTTAGCACTTAAATTGTCTTGATACAAAGGAATGATTTTATATTCCCCCGCTTGATTGCCTGACCCTTTTTTATATTCAATGTACTTTTTTTGGATGAGTTCATTTCTTGCTCTGTCTAGAGTTCTTCTATTAATACCAGTTTTTATTACTAATGTTGAATTAGCTATCGTGAATCTCTCTTTCCAAAATAACTTATTGCAAATATCCATTAAATGGCCATATAGGCAAAATGCATTTTGAGATACAGGATTGCTGTCAAGTAATTCATAAAAAGCATTTAACTGATTTATATAGTTCACTCTACTCACCCCACTTTCTTTTGTAATTAAATTATGTTAAATTTGCTCTCTTATAGCACAATAGCAAGGTTTTTGGGCCTTGCTACTTACTATTTAATTTCTTTCTTATTTCTTTTAATTTTGGTTGCCACTCTTTTTTATTTCTTACAAAGTAGAATTAAATTATCAATATCATCTATCTTGCTTCTGTCTTCACTTCTGTACACTATGTGATGTATTTGTGTCCCTTTTTGTCTGCATAATACACATTGATAATTGCATAACTCTTTTATCTTTGTTCTATTAGTTGCTGTAACGTCTTTCTTTCGTTTTATTTTCGTCAGATTGTTCTTTGAGAATTTGAATAATGAATAATCAATACTCATCCAATCACCTCAACTAAATATGTAGTTCCATTCTTTTCAAAAGTATTTTGTTTTTTCTTTAGCATAGAACTTATAAATCCATGATTATTTTCAAAAAATTTTGCAGCTTGAGTCATACTTCTAAATTTAGCTTTTGCACCAGTTTTAACATTTGTAACAGCTATATGTTTTTGTGTAGTCTGTAAATCGTTTTCAAATGCATGTATAATATTATCTTTTAATGAAAGCCACTCTAAATTTTCAACATTGTTATTAAACCTGTTGCCATCTTTATGATTAACAGTCATTTCTGTATCTATTAAATCTTCTAAAAATGTAGTAGCAACTAATCTACACACTAAAAATGTTTTTGGTTTTCCGTTTTTCCACAAATCAACTCTATATCCTGTTTTCTCATTGTTACTTTTAAAATGTAAAACTCTATCTTTCCACTTCCTTGCACCATGTTTTTTGGTATAGCTTATTTTATTATGAGTTCTTACTCTTCCTTTATTACTGACTTGATATCCAGGATAACCTTTAATATCTCTCCACTCTTCCATGTATACCTCCTAAAAAGGTAATTCACACAAATCTTCTCCTGCTGTAAAACTTTGTGTGCCTTCAAAAGGATTCTCATTTGTTTCTTCTTTTCGTGTATCTGCAAAATAAGCTTCTTCAGCAATTACTTCTGTTACATATACTTTTTTACCGTCTTTATCATCATAATTTCTTGTTTGTATTCTTCCAATTATTCCTACTTGTTGTCCTTTTTTGAAGTACTTACTACAAAACTCTCCAGTCTTGTCCCAAGCTACTACGTTGATAAAATCGGCTTGTCTTTCCTCACCTTGTTTAGCGAATCTTCTGTTTACTGCTAGAGAAAATGATGCTACAAGCGTGTTGTTTGCACTTGTATATCTCACTTCTGGGTCTCTAGTTAAACGTCCCATAAGCACTACCTTATTCATACTATCCCTCCATCATTAAATTTGCTTTGTATTCTTCCTTGGCTTGTCTGTGCCAACCTCTTACTGTTATGTGCATCTCTTGAAGTTGTCTGTATTTTTGATAAGCCCAAGTTGAAAAATCTGTTTTGTTTACTCCATATTCTGAAGCTATTTTGATTGAATTACTTTGTATCTCACTCCAACGTGTAGCTAAAAGCCAACTGTCTATTGTTAGTTCTTGTAATCCATCAATATCTGTCATGTCTATTTTTTGAAACTTGCTTGATATTTCTCTAAACTGTTTGAAATCTTCCTTGCATACATCTTCAAATTGACTTTTAGTTTCACACATATTAAGCCTCCTTTGTAAACACAAATACTCTTTCGCCACGATTGTTTTTAATTGATAATCCAGTTATTACTTTGTTAGTTATTTGTATTTTTTCTACATAAAACTTGTCTGGTGTTGAATATATTTTCTTGCCTTGCCATTCTTTGAATGTGATATTAGCTTTATCTGCTGGAATCCATATAAATGGTGATGTGTACAACTCTCTACCAATTCCCCAGTTGAAACATGCACGTTTAAAAGAATCGCTTGCTAAGCCTTTTTCTTTCTCTGTGTTCGATTCTGTTCCTGTATCTTCTTTCTCAACCCACATTTTCTTATCATTATCCCAGATGCTAACAATACAATTTGCATTTTCTCTTGTATGTTTTCTTTGCCAGTCCATAGGCCCTACCGTTTCGTCTAAGATATCTTGGTCTACTCTCGCATCTTTATATAATAGAAGCGATATTCCTTTTTCATTTATCATTGCTGGCCTACAGTCTATTTCGTCACATCTTAAATCTCTAAATTGAAGTTTCATACGTAAAACCTCCTATTTAACTCTCAAACTTGTTTTGTTGTCACAGATTACACAGCCTTCTGGAATTTCTCCTGTTGCTTTGAAATGTTCTTTTATAGCTGTTTTATCTGCTGAAATTTTTATTTCTTGTTTCAAAAATTCTTGAGGTACTTTATCAAGTTCTGTAACTTCAACAGATAATGGATTTTTAGCGATGGTTAATGTACCTAATTCTGTTTGAATTTTTTGAAGTTCTAATGCTTCCATATTTTCTTTTACATACTTTTTAAATTTTTCTAATCTTGCTTCACCGATTTTTCTCATGTCTGATAATCTTTTTTCTTCTGCCCTTATTCTTTCTAATAAGCTTTCCGTATCTATCATGTAAGCAATGATATTACTACTTTTATTTTTCAATTCTATTGCTAATTCTTGTCCTATCTCTTGAACTTGTTCCTCTGTAAGTTCATCGTTATTCATTAAATTTACAAAATTACATCTAATATCGTATAAAGTATTATTCATATTAATATCCTCCTTGTTTTTAAAATAAATTTGTGATATCATTAAGAAAAACAATATTTTCTTAAAATGAGTTTTGAACTAAACATTTTCGTTGGTAGCGTTGGTGTTTAGTTCTTTTTCTGTCAATTCGTCCCTTAAATCTGTTAGCATTTTATAAACTTCTTCATATCTTCCAGCTTTAAGTTCAATAATTGCTAAAGTTAATTCTTTAACTAATGTTCTGTTTGTCATATTTTCACCTCCTATTTCATAAGATAAACATCTTTATATACCACGCCTAAATTTAAGGCTTCTTGGTGGTCTGCAACATATACATCTATAATGTTTCCTTTGATTGCTGAGCCTGTATCTTGAGCTTCCATGTAACCATATCCGTCTATATATACTTGGCTTCCTAATGCAATTACTTTTGGGTCAACTGCTATTGTTTTGTTTTCTTCTACTCTTTTACCTGAAGCTGTAATTCCTTGTGCGTTCTTACCACAACATTTAGTACAAGCACAGTAATGAGTTATTTTAAAGTTTCCTAAATATGTTCTATCGTCTTCTACTGCAACAGTCTTAACTGCTTGTGGCTGTACTCTTATTTCTGTAACTTCATCTACTAAATCTTCAATTAATTGTTGCTGCTCGTGTACTACGTCAAACAATTGTGTGTAGCCTTCCATTGTGTTCAAGCACCAAAACATTACTACGATGGTTCCACATACTAATACTTCTAAGAGCCATAATCCTAATAATGTTAGCCATTTTTTAACTACACTCCATTTACTTGTTTTCTTTACTTTCTTTGTGTTCTTCTTGGACACTCCTTTTTCTACTTTCGTTTCTTTTTTTAAATTCATCTTTCGTTTCTCTCCTTTTTTATTTTTTTATTTTGAGGTATTTTTCTAACGCCTCTTTTGTTACTTTCCACTCTCTGCCTATCTTCAAAGCTTTAATCTTATTCTCTGAACACAATTTGTTTGCTGTGTGCCTTGATATGTTCAGAAATTTGCACACGTCGTTGATGTCATATAATGTGATATCTGCTAGCACCGTCATATCTCATCATCCTTTCTTAACAGACAGCATAATAATCTAGCTATTTGCGTTCTGCTCTAACGCGTTTTAGGAGGCCAATCCTTTTAAAATTAAAAATTCAAATCGGTGTGCTAGGAGGAACTTTTAATCTTTTTAACTTTGCCCTGTGACAGGAGTGAAGTTTTAATAGCTAGATTGCTATGCCGTCTGATTTGTGTTTCGTCATACACGTTTCGTGTCGTTATCAAGTAAAAAAATTTTATCGTCTGATACACCAAGTATTTTCTTTAACTTTATCATTGTTTCTACTTCTATTTTTCTATACCCCAATTCATAGTTGCTATATGTTGATCTTTCAGTTTTCAACAGTCTTGCAACGTCTTCTTGGGTAAATCCTTTTTCTTTTCTTGCTTTTATAAGTTTACTTCTTTTTGCCAATTCCCTCACCTCTTTCTGACACCTTTCGTATCGACAATGTCATATTATCACTCGACACCAAACGTGTCAACAACTTTTTTGGAATTTTTTCTGTTTTTTGTAAAAACCCTTGAAAAATCAACAAATAAATTTTATTTTGACACTTTTCGTGTATTTTATGTAAAGTGTTTCGTTTCGTGTCATTTTGTGTTATTATGTTACTGGAGGTGTCAAGATATGAAATTTAATGATAGATTGACAAGATTACGAAAAAGGCTGAATTTAACACAAGAAGAGTTAGGAAATAGATTGGGTTTTTCTAGAACGGCTATATCAGCATGGGAGATTGGACGAAATGAACCTCCTTATGAGGATGCTATCAAAATCGCTAACTTTTTTGGTGTTACTCTTGATTATTTGTTTGGTGCTGAAGAACCAAATTCTACACGCACAATACCTGTATTAGGTATCGTTAAAGCTGGTTATGATTATTTAGCCCAGCATAATATTGTTGATTATATTGACCCAGGAATGAAAATATCGGATCCAGAAAATTACTTTGGGCTAATTGTTAAAGGTGATAGTATGGCTCCTCTATTAAATGAAGGCGACTACCTAATTGTCCATAAACAAGAAGATTTTAACAATAACGATACATGTATTGTTATTATAAATGGTGATGAAGCTACAGTTAAAAAAGTTGTTAAAACTAATGAGGGCATCGAATTGCATGCTTTCAACCCATACTACCCAGTAAAAAAATATACATTTAAAGAAATAGCTGAATTACCAATAATAATTCTTGGCAAAGTCGAAAAACTTATTAGGGAATTGAATTAATTTGTCACTTTTTGTGATTAATTATGGTTGTATATAGGGGCTATTATATAAAAAAATATAATATATTAAATTTAAAGGGGGAACTATAATGGAACAAACATTAGAAAAAACTAAATTTTGTAAACATTGTGGCGAAAAAATCGCAGAAGATGCCATTATCTGCATACATTGTGGCAGACAAGTAGAGGAAATTAAAGGAAATCAAAATCCACAAGTCGTAATTAACAACGCTAACACAAATACTAATTTAAATGCTGGTTATACTCACTTAAAAAGACCTAAAAATAAGTGGATTTCTTTATTATTATGCATATTTACTATATGTGGGCACAAATTCTATGAAGAAAAAACAGGAATGGGAATTATATATTTATTTACTTTAGGTTTATTTGGAATCGGATGGATTGTAGATATTATAGCTTTGATTTTCAAACCAAATCCATATTACGTTTAAATCGATTTAAATTTAGGAGGTAATAATGGCAAAAAGGAATTATAACGGGGAAGGCTCTGTGTTCTTCAACTCAAGACTTAATCGTTGGGTTGGACAGTACACAGACCCATTTACAAAGAAGCGAAAAGCTGTATATGCTAAAGATGAAAAGACACTAAAGAAAAAACTACGTGATGCTATCAGAGATGCTGAAGATGGTAAATGTGTTGAGAAATCTAAAGATACAATTCCTATGATTGCCGAAAAGATTATAGAAAGAAAACACGAGGCAAATATCACGGGTTCGTCTGCGTATCTTCGCTCATTAGGCACGCTAAAAATAATTCAAAAGTCAGAACTTGCAGAAATACCCATACAAAATGTTACTCAAGATGATTTGCAAAGCTTTTTCAACTCTTTAAAAGGTTACTCAAACTCTTATATCGCAAAGATATTTCAGATTGTCAAAGCTTCCTTTGATGAGGCTATAAAAGATGAAATAATTATAAAAAATCCAATACTACATGTAATCAAACCTAAATCAAATAAAAAAGATAAAAAAGTAGAAGCACTTACATTAGAAGAACATCAACAATTTGTGGCTTCGCTTGACAACGAAATATACAAAGATATTTTTCTTGTAGCCATAAATACGGGGTTGCGTTGCGGAGAGATACTAGCGCTTCAACCTAAAGATATTGACCTAGATAAAAACATTATAAAGATATCCAAAACTATAACTCGAAATGATTTCAATAACTACATTCTAAAAGATGGTACAAAGACGTACGCAGGAACGCGCGAGGTTCCGTTTGATGACGAGTTAAAATCCGTGCTGATAAATTCCTTGTCTAAACAAGAAACTAATGAATTTGGACTAATATATTCGCTAGACAACAAGGTTATTCGACCATCTACACTAAATATCGTATTCAAACGTATATGTAAGAATTTAGACTTTGAAGGATGCTATAATTTCCACATGTTAAGACATACATTTGCAACACGTTGCATTGAGTCTGGCATGCCTGCACACGTTTTGCAGAAGCTTTTAGGGCACACAGACGTTTCAATAACGATCAATAAATATACTTCTATTTTCGATAAATATAAGCAAGAAGAATTTGATAAATATTTGCAATATAAAAAGCTAAATAACATCTAATTGCGATAAACACTACGATATATAACTGCAAACCGTTGGTACATTGGTATGAGTCATGACCAGCCCAGCCATTAGAAGCTATTTTAGAGAGAAATCTTTAAAATAGCTTTTTTATTACCTTTTGCCGTCATTTCAATACTTTTACGCATTTTTTCTTAGGTATTTTCAGGTAAGTTCAGGTAACTTTGAGTAAGAAAAAGTAAAATAAATTGCGATAAAATTTGCGATAAAAAATAACCCACCAAAAGGTGGGTTTTCTCTTTAGTACTTTAAATACGTCGTCTGGGGTGTAAAAGAGGAGCTGTTACAAAAATTAAATGAATCCGTCAATCCCATTTTATACACTTTCTCAAATGTTCTTCTAAATATTTTTACGATTAGTTTTTCAATTAAATTCATAATAACTCCTCCTTATGAGTTTATAATACACTATTTGGATTACAAAAATTTTCCATCTTTTTTTCAATTTTATTCCGTATTTTTTGCATTTTATCATCACGTTTTTTTCATATTCTTTCCATGTTTTTTCCACTTTCTTCCCACTCTATTTACAAAGCTTTTTTTGAGTGGTAATATTCACTTAATAAGGAGGGATTTGTATGAAAGAATTAAATGATAGAGTAAAACTTGTTGAAGACCAAGTTAAAGAAATTGCCGTCGAAAATGAAAAATTGTTGGAAAACATGGAACAAATTGTGGAAAAGAATGAAAAACTAGAAGAAAACATCGGAATGATTGATGTCTATAAAGCAATATTAAGAAATTCAGAAGATGCTCGAATGATTCAACAAGAAACTGATAGATTTTTAAAAAGAATACTTATAATACTTATTGTTTTAATTATTGTATTCGCAGCCTCTTTGGCGATAACTCATATTGAATTTAATAGATATCAGGAAAATTCAATATCTAAAGCCGAACTAATTGAATATTTAAAAGATTAGAGGTGGCTATATGAAAAAATTCGAATACTCTAAAACTGAGTATGAGCGTATATGTGAGGAGTGTATGTTGAATGATGAAGAACGCGCTATTTTAAAATTAAGATGCCAAAGCAAATCGGCTGTTCAGATACTTAACGCATTAAATGAAATGGGGATGCCAATTTCAAACACCACTCTTAGCAGAAAAATACTTAAAATATATAATAAAATAAACGAAATGATAAGAGATGGTTTGTAACCATCTCTTTATTTTTGGAGGCGTGTATAGGATTTGAACCTATGATCGAGGAGTTGCAGTCCTCTGCCGTACCACTTGGCTAACACGCCATATAGCCCTAATAAAGGGCTATTATAGTTCACACATTCTGCATTTGCAATCATTTCCTGTGTATTAATCCCTATACTTCCCACGCACACCACATTTTACGATCTCCACTATCGAACGTGTCATAGTTTATCCCGTCTTTTACTACGGTTATATGTCCACGCATTGTTATTAGATACGTGCCATCTGGATGCGTTTCTATAAATTCTCCAACTGTTCTATCTCTAAAACAAATTCTGTCATAATGCATATCTAAGTACTTCTCGATTGCTACAACACTACTCATCATCAATCGTTTCTTTCTTGCGAATGTACTGAGTTTGTCATATGCTTTGTCCCAACTTATACCCTCTGCCACAGATATAGCACGTATTGTGCAATCTTCTATGTTGTTTCCGTCTGGGTTTACATTCATGTACTTATACATTTACATCATCTCACTCATTTCAAGTGCTTTCTTAGCTGTTTTTTGTACAATACGTTTTACTTGTGGGTCACCTGCTTGTAATAGTTCTTCCATTATTTCAAGAACACTTTTGCTTATACCTTCAGCTGATTTAATCATTCCACCTTCTGCACCATATTCACCATTCATATTCTCTTCATACGCTTCATTATACGCATCATAGTGTTCTTGCATTTCCATTACTGGATCTTCGCCTCTATATCTGCCACGACCTGTTCCTTTTACTCCTCTTCTACCGTATTCTCCACGATATCTTCTGCCATAACCTTCATTATACTCTCTCATATATTTTTCCTCCTTTGCTTTCCAATAATTTTCATTTTTCAAATCTTTGTGTATGTCTACCAACTTATAAAGATAATCAACATTCTCTTTTTTTACACCTTCGGTTGTTATAAGTTCTTGTATTTTGTTTTCAACTTTTTCAATAATATTTTCATTTATCTTTTTATCTTCTTCCATAACATCACTCCCTTATACAGTATCTTCTACTGGAATACTTGTTATAGGTGTCGTAGCGTTACTAGGTAAACAACATTTTCCGATGTATTTAAATACCCCTGTTTCTACCGCTGTGTTTACTCTTGTTGAATAAATGCGTCTTGTTCTTATTTGTGAAGCAAATATAGGTGTACAATCACAATTCAAAAATGGATATGTTGTTGTTCCTGTTCCTATTGTAAATACTACTGGTGCGTTTATTGTTGTTTCTTCTGGTATAGCTTGCGCTAATACAATGCAGTATTTGCATCTGTTTTGATATGCACCAGCAGGTAGGTTTACAACCAAGTTTGTACCATCAAATGTTATAGTTTGAGATAAAATGAATTTATCGCATAATTTGCAATTTCTAATACATTCTGACATTTTTTTCTACCTCCTTATAAAAATAAGGGTAGCGTGATACTACCCTTAATAATCACACTTTTTAGTGGAAAATATTTAATTAATAATTACCGCAGTTGCATCCACAACCGTTGTTATAGCCATTGTTATTAAATCCTGTAAATTGTCCACAACAATTTGTTGGGAATGATACAGGTGTGTTTGGTTGAACAACGTATGCAGGTACAGGGGAATCTGCACCCAATCTTCTAATTAATTCTGCTGTTTGTGCATCTTGGTTAGCTGTAATAAATGCATTTTGTGCTGTTTGACTTGCTTGGAATCTTAATGCTTGGTTCTCAGCTTGTAATGTGTCTATCTTGTCCTTAGTTAAGAAATCAAGTATAGCTCTTGTGTTAGCATTATTAGATTCTAAGATATCTCTTGTCGAGTTATTGATTGTGTTATTTATTCCACAACCTAATTGAGCTAAATCAAATCTCACGTTATCAATGCTACGTTGTGTTGTGCAGCAGCAATCTTGTAGCTTGTATCCTAAGTCACAGAATCCGTGTTGAAGTGAATTAAAGCCGTTTGATAAATGTGCTTGGATAGCATTTGAGTTCATGTTGATTGCATCTCTTGTTTCATAGCCGTTTTGCATTATTGCCATTTTTGTATCACAGCAACATTGAAGTAATGTTTGTCCTAGATTTAAAATGCTTGTATTAACTGCATAGAAACCATCGCATAATCCGTTTTCTAAGCCGTTTAGTTTATTAATAACTGCTTGATTGTCAAATCCTCTTTGTACGGCTTCGTTGCCTCCACCTACATTATATGGAATGTATTGCATAGTTGCACCTCCACTTCCACCATTTCCAGAGTTGTTGCCGAATCCATTTCCGCCCCAGCCCAATAGTGCTAAAATTACAAAAATAATAATTAACCAACTACCATATCCATCGCCAAAACCGCCTCCGCCATTAGAGCTTCTACCAGTCAATAAAGCAACGTCACTTGCTGATAAACCACCACTTTCTCCATAGTTCATTAGAACATTCCTCCTTTTAATAATTTATATAGTTTGCGCATAACTACCCTTTTAAATTTTGTACGAAATCTTTGTATTCCGCGTCAAAGTCTCTACCTTTTTCTTTGAATAAGTTTCGTGCAAATGATTCTATTGATTGAACATCACCTTTTTTAGCTAGTTCTATCAAATTGTTTATCATTGGGTTGGCAGGATTTTGAGATATTGCTTGCATAATTAACTGTTGTGGATTTCCGCCTTTACCCATAAAAGTTTTAATTATTTGTATAGGGTTCATATATTATCAGTCCTTTCTTAAATCCTCTATTCTATCTTTTATATCGTTTATCTGCCTTTTAATACCTTTTATTTCGTCTTTAAAAGTGTTATTATCCACTTTTTTCATTGCTTCGTTAAATTCGTCAACTGTAATATATTGGGGTATTGTAGTAGCTTCCAACCCGTCTACAGGTTTATATACAATCATCTTACTAGTACCATCTGATTGTAATTGTTTTGTAACTATCGCCGAGCCATCCGCTATCGGGAAATAACTGATAGTTCCGATCTAATGGAATATCTGTAGCTCTTACGACGTCTGCATTATCTACTATCCTTCCTTGTATGCCTTGTTGATACACAGGTGTATAAATTGGATTGTAATTAGGCTGATACATTGGTTGATAGTTTCTAGGCATATTTTGCATATAATTTTGATTAAACATAATAAAAAAGCCCCCTCTACTAAAATTAAGTTTTCTATACCTTAATCTTAATAGAAGGGGCTTAAACCTCTCTACCCGTGTATATCAAAAAAAATTTCAAATGCTAGAGCTACTTCTGCAACCAAATCATTAACTCGATTAGTTGGAATACCAACTTTTTCAGCAACCTTTGCAAACGTCATACGTTGTTTAAATCTATATTGATATACATTAAAATTAACTATACTCGTATTTTCTAGTCTACTTTCAAATTCTTTTAATTTCTCATTCTCTATATTTTCATCTATAAAGTCATATATTTCTTGATAATTGGTATTACTGCCTTTCCAACACATAGCATCACCTTTCTGACACTATAGTTCGGCAATACGTCTCCTTGTCTGTGGGATGTTAATAAAAATGCAATCTTCTACAGTATTCACAGTATCAATAAATAATCGTACTGCTTTCTTTGTGTCTATGTTATTTGTCTTACTTATTAGTTCAATTTCAGTTGTGTATTCAAGATACACTTTCGCTTCTTTATCGCTCATATTTACACCCCACTTCTCTATTTACTCTGCTGACTCTGCAACGTTTTCTTCAGAACTTTTAACTTCGGCACCTGCTATTCTTAAAAGTTCTTCAAAATCTTTTTTAGCTTCTTCTACATTAAACTCAACATATTGATATCTAATTGTGCCATGTGTAACATTATCTTGAAACATATCAAAAGCCACTCCCATATCAACATTATTAACTCTTGATAATGCTTTTATAGGTTCTACATATTTCTCCATAATTTCATTTTTCTTTTCTTTGTAATTCATAATAAATTCCTCCTTAAATATAAATTTGTATAAAAAAATAACACTCTCTAGAAAAGTGTCATATTCTACCCATATAACTTCATTAACTTGTTTTTAAAATCGATTTTAGAGCATCCTCGCGCGTCGTTTTTTAGTTCAATAATGCTTTAACATCATTTGCCCACTCAATAAATATCCATTTTTGATGATTTACTATTTCAGTTGAGTTTTTCCAATATTCTTGCTTGTCTTTATCCACTCTTCCAGTCTCGACTAAATAATCCAATGCTTTTAATTCGTCGCCAGCTTGAAACATCTCTATCACCTTTTCATCAACATAGTCTATCCAATCCAACATTCCCCATTTAGTCCATTCTCTATCGGTAAGATTTGTTTCTACAACTCCGTGTTCATGGCCTCGAGCTTCAATTACTTTTCCATTGCCAACATAAATACCTACATGTCCACTCATAAACACTAATATTCCTTTTATATCTGGCATTGTTTCAATATATCCATACTTTGAACATGCATTTAACATGCCAGATACGTTTTTATCTTGAGCAACATTATATTTAGGTGTAGATGTTGGTGTATCGCACCACATATACCCTTTAATAAGTCCAACACAATCATGAACTCTTTTTCCATATTGTCTTTTGAAATCATCATCTTTATAATATGCAGGATATTGAGCTGATTTTTGTCTTAGCAAACCTTCAGTTGCTTTTTGCCCAAATGTTCCCCACCAATAAGGTAATCCTAATTGTGCTTTACAATATTCGACTAAACCAAGATTTGTTTTAGGCATTTTTATCACTCCCTTTATTATTGATATCTGCCAGTCCATTAGCAGTTAATGAAATTGATATCGAATTTATAAAGTACAATACGATATCCCAACATGTAAATGTGTTGGCTTGCAAGTTAACTAACCCAAGCAATACAAACGAGACTATGATACTCCATAGTCTCGTCGGCATTTTCTTTATTATCCATGCATTTTTCGTTACTGCAACTATTGTAAAAACAGCGCTAACAAATGTAGGAAAATCTCCTAGCATCTTCCATGTCAAAAATTGTTCCATATTATCCTCCTTATTCGTCCATTATTTTTGTTGGCATTGCTATTAATTCTTCATACATTTTTGTGCCGATATCATTTCCTTTTAGTTCATGATATTGTTTGTATATATGTTCAATGTTTTCTTTGTCTATAATAGGTATTTCTTTTAATACTTTGTATTTTCGATATTCTTGTAGTAAGGCGTTTCTCAATAAAGCTTGCACTCCAAGCTCAACAGCTTTTTGTTTTTTGTACATTTTCTTTATAACAAAACCTATTGCACCACAAACACCTGTAAACAAGAATTCTAACCAATATTTTATAATAAATTCTATCATTCCTACACCCCATTTTATTTGTTATACTTCTTGCAAAATCTTGAATATTCCATTTTCGTATCTTAACACGTATTCTTTACCCACTAGCGCTCCACTAATAACTTTTCCACCTATGCTTTCATAATATATGCTAGTGCATAATATGGCGGTCTGTTTTCAATTGCTTCTCCACCAGAATTTGCCATTGTTTCAATTGTAAAATCATAGCTTAGATCTTGGGTATTGTAATCTTCACCAGGTATACATAGCTTGCTTGTGCCCCCATGAGTGCCTAATACATATCCGTGAGTATCACCTGTTCCATCTGAATCACATTTATTTGTATTATATTCAGATACATCTCCGTGTATTTTAATATTATGCGTATGTGCTGGTAATTGATTTTTGGTAACTGTTACTTTGTCACTACCACCCGTGTTTCCAATAGTATAGTTACTTCCTGCACCTACTATAAATCTATTTCTTAAATCTGGTGTTCCATTTGTACCATCACATAAGTACCAACCTTTAGGAACTTCTGAGCCACTCCACATACAAATTAGACCGCTTGGCATCACTATATCAAATAATGCTTTATTTAACGGTGTTCCTTGTTGAATCAAGGCGGTTATCAATTCTATTTTTACACCATTATATATCAAGTTCCCTTGGCTATCGAATATGTTATATAGCGGTTCTCCAGCAAGTATCTCGTCCTTTACTTCTATCATTCTACTACCTCCCAACCTTGTGGATAATCTTTAGGTCTCCATACGTTGTAATCTACTAAGCTTCTATAATGCACACCCTCGTACATTACTTCATAGCCAGTCATGTAAGCATCGCTTGTCGATATAGGTTGACTCCATTCTGGTATGCCGTTTTCACTAATTCCACATACTTTCCAAAGTGATGTAGCTGTATCTGGTGTCCAATCTGATTGTGATGTATGAGATTGTAAGCACTTATACAAGCTTGTTCCTATTTCACTTGTATAAGTTCTTAAATCGCCTATATTATATGAAACTTTTTCATCCCAAGGCAAAAACATATCTATATGTTCACTTGCTGTTATTTCGTCGATATCGCCTTTTTCTGCCATTTTGACAAAGGCAATTGAAATAGGTATGTTCATGTTTGGTACTGTACCGTCTTGCATTTCAAACATAAGCCAGTCTACAAAATTGTATACTTGTCTTAATCTTTCTGTGCTTGTTGCATCTTTTTCCCATTTTAATTTTTTACTCATTTTATACCTCCTGTCTGATAGTTCCACTTGTTATTTGCAACTCATAAACTCTCGGTTGTTTATACGTGCTACTATATCTATAACCTATTATTCTAAATTTCGAATAGAAATTTTCTTTTGTTACGGTAGTTGTGCTTACACTACTGGAAACACTGTTATTAAAGGTTGCAAAAGTCTCCCACGAGTTGGTTTCTGGATTATAACCTTGAATTTTTGAATAATATGAAGTGTTTGAAGCATTCCCGTGATAACCAGTTTTATGATAGATTTTGTTTGGTTTTATCAATACTGGGCAACTTATTTCTACGATAAATTGTGCAGTATCCGAACTCAAGGTATTACATACCCAACACGAATTTTCATTTCTGTCAAAAGCAGTATTAACTGTATTACTACTAGAAGCGTAACTAGAACTCGTTATCTTCCATTCTCCATATTCATTAGTTGCAGAATAATTATTATTATCCGTACCTTTAACCCAACTTGTAGGGAATGGAGAAGATGCAAATTCTGTGTCTTTATAGCTTGGACCACTTTTATACACCAACTTATCTTCAATGTATCTTGCCAACAAATCATTTTCACCAATTATTGGTTCAATATTTACATCTCTTTTGTTTACTTCCGCCCCTATTAGGAATGTTCCTGTACCTGCGTTTTCATAGAATACCTTATTAACTAAATCATATAAGCCCGCAACATTATCTGATGTTCTATAACAAGGTATAAAGCTACGAACTAGCACATCGTTATTATAAATCTGACAACTATATAGTTTTGCTGGTATTTGCCACCTAACAGCCCCAACATTGTTATTTGCTAGTAAGAAAAGATTATGTGGTGTTTGGAAAGCAACATTTTCGTATGATTTGGAAACATTATCTATAATTGTTGTTTCTTTATTTTTATCAATAGTCCTACGTCCTATTGAAGATAATGCCCAAGTCTGTTCGTAGGAGTTGTTATAATCTGAACGAAAGTTTGAGTTTATATATAACATAGAATAATTTTGTGTATTTGGACCAACCCTAGCACCAAATAAACAATAAGTTCCGCTAAGTTCTTCTGTAATCTCAAAGTCCATAACAACACGAGTATTATTATTAGGTTGAAAACCTGTATCAATATATTGAGTTCCTGTACTTTCAATATATTCAACTTCTTGATACTCGCTGGGTAATCTAGGAGGAAAAGGATTTTTTATTCGTATCATATAATCACTCCTCTATTATTATGTTATATTCTGTAAATTCACCTAATTCTGCTATAGCTTCATATTGGGCTTCTGAACCGTACCATTTACCGTTAATTTCTATTGGAGAGGTTGCATCTAATGTTATTATTCCAACATCATCTACTAAGTCACTTATGTTTGTTGGTACAGGAACAGTTACTGCTCCAGTTTGTCCATTTACGCTTGTAACTGGATATGGTGGTGGGTTACTAGCTGAGTACTGCTTAACATTGTCAACATTGCCTAATCCAACTTCGCTTTTGCTATAGCTAGGTTTTGTACTAGCTTTTGCCCAACTTGGTACTGTTGGGTCTGTTTCTGTATACCCTGTTATATAACCTTTTGCGGTTAGTTCTGTTTCAGTCACGTATTCGCTTGGTACTGATGATATAAAGTTCTTGTCGTTAGTGAAATCACTTAATTTCGTTGGCGTGCCACTTAAATCTATATAGGCTCCAGTAAATGCTACTGTTTTTAAGTCTGCAAACCATTTCATTATCTTCCCAAATATTGTTGTAAGTTTTTCTCCTGTTGATATGTTTGTTCTTGTTGATGATTGCGAAAAAGCTACTGTTGCATTGCTTGCATCTCCTGTTTTGTCTAGTTTCTCGTTTATGCTTGCCTTAATACCAGCATCATTATAGTTTGTTACATTGGCCAATCTGGCTATTTCTGCATCTGATACTAATGATTTGCCTGTTTCCTTGTCTACTTTAGATGCCAACTCATCTTTAGTTGCGAACCCACTTAAATCTATTTCAGTATTATCCCCACCAAGTTGAGCGTTTGCTATTTCATTTCTTACAAAACTTTCAGTTACAAATGAACTGTCGTTTGCTAACTGGCTTGTCTTTATTGGTATTGCTGACGTTTCCGCTTTGTTATTCCATGAAGTAATATCACTAGACTTAATATTCTTTACATGTGTTGGTACACTAGGATCTGTTTCTGTATAACTGCTTATATATCCTGCATCGTTATCTAATTCACTAACACTTTGTGGAATGTTTGGTTTATTCTTTAAATCGTCATAATCGTCACTTAATGCAACTTTTCCTAAACTCTTTATCCATTTTTTAATTTTACCTATCAATATGCCTAATTTATCACCGCTTTCTAAGTCCTCTTGCTCAATAGCCTCTTCAAATGTTACTTTGTTTTCTTGCAAGTCATCTGTTTTGCCTAATTTACTGCCTACCGCATCTATTCCGTCATCTATTTGCTTACCTGTATGTTTACTTTGGTATGCCATTTTCTCACTCCTTTACATATAACTCTTCATCATCAGCTGTTATAAATTCATCGCCGTTTATGTCTTTGAATATTGTGTAACCTGTTTCAGTTAAGTATTTTCTTCTAAACCTTTGTTGCCACATCCTACTTTGCCCACTATTAGCTACTCCGCTATATACAAAAAAATTTTCCATATGCTTTAATATGGAAAATAACTCATCTAAAATTCTTTCTATGTCGTTTGCTTTTTGATATGTGATGTTCTTTAGGTTAGCAGGAACTGCTGTAAACGTTACATATGCATTTTTAAGATTTAAAATGTTTTGTCTTATTCGTTCAAAATCTTGATCCGTTGGGAAATCTGACATGCTCCAATTAGTTTTTACCATTACATCAACTTTATAGTTATAAGAATTTAACGCATTAGCAATGTACTCGCACCAACTTTCCACTCTGTTAAAATCAACGTAGTTGTATGCACCTTTTAAGAAGCTTTCACTTGATGGATTATTTAATGCGTATGTTACATCCGCTTGCGTTCTATCATAAATTAAGTCATCCATTCGAAACCTCCCTTACTTTAGCAACTACTTCTGCACCTGCAATATATCCACCAGTCATATCTATATCTAACTTTGTAACATAGCCATTTAATTCATTACTAAAATCATCTTCTACAACTATGTTTTCTCCTACACTTTCATCATCTAATATAAAATCAAACTTAGTAATATATGTTTTTCTATAATAATTTAATACACGTTCTGCTATTTGATATGCATTATTGCTGTTTATTAAATAGTCAGATTCGATTTTTAGCATATTTCTTTTAGAACTAGGATTTAATCCTTGTACTTCAGCAATAAATGTTTGCATATTATCTTTATATCTATAGCCTTGCAAAATTACATTTGAAGCTGTATTTACTTTAATTAACGCATAATTTACATTGCTTGATATAATACTTGCGTTTGTGCAACTCAAATTATGCACAGGCTCCGAAAACACTATTTGGTGTGTACCAGCCTCTAACATTCCATCAAACAAAGATACTTCTTCGTTTGTTTCTGTATAATTATGTGCTGTAACAGATACTCCTGTTACTAATTCACCTTGTTCTATTTCTTTTGTACCTTTTAATATATTTGATTTCGATATTTGGTTAGCTACATCGCTTTCTTTTACTGTATAAATTTTTATTTTGTCGCTTCTGCTAGAATTAGCAACAGCGCCGACAGCAAATATTACTTGTTGTAAAGCCTCTCTGTGGGTACATACAGGTATGTATCCAATAACAGAAACACCTTTTAAATCTTCTTGTATTTCGTAATCTGTGCTTATTAATCCTGCTGATGTCAATATTTCTTCAATTACTGATTCGAATGTAGAATTATACATTCCACCGATAAATTCAGTTTTGTCTAGCAAACCTATTACATCAATAGCGCCAAAATTCATTGTTTTATATTTTTCATTTTTCCATGTATCCAAATAAAATGTACCCATGTTCATTTTCACGTCATTTGCAATTTTATAAGTTCTTAATTGTTGACGTTCCTGCAATGCGCTGTACATTCCTTTAGGATTTAGTATGTTAAAATTATCATCTTGTGAATATATTGTGAAATCTAATGTATTTATGCTTAATTCATCACTCAATATGTTTAATTCTTCAACTAAATTAGCACTTGTTAAATTCTCACCAGTAAATTGAATTATTCTTCCATAATCTATTTGATATAGTTTTAGATATCTATATGGATTATTTGTGCTAAAAAATGTTATTACTATTTTTTTGTACTCTGCTACTGTATCTTCACAGAAAAATTCATAATTATCTGGGTAAAAATCTTTTTCGCTTAGCAATACATTACTATTATCGTAATATTGCACTTTTAGATGTGTACAATAGTTTAATTCGCTAAACCTTAATGTTAATCCAAGACTACTGTGTGTTTCGTTTTCAAAGTTAATTGTTAGAATTGGAGGAACAGAAAAATTACCACTTGCATCTGTCATACTTTTACTCCAAAGTCCCATATTTACTTCTGAACCATTCATGTTTTTAAAAGTACCATCCAATACGAAATAATTTTTTTCTAGTGTTGAATATTTTATTTCTTTTATATCATCTTTTTTTAGGTCTAATATATTAACAAATTCTTGCTTATCTGTTGTACTTAAAACGCTGTCATCTTTGGCTGTGATATCATAAACACCATATTCAATTAAAGTTTTAGTTTTCATTCAATCAACTCCTTGCTGGCATTTTGGCAGTGAAGTTTACTGTTAATTTTCTGTAGTATGGTCTTCCGTTTTTATACAAATACATTTCATCTGAAACATTTGAAAAATATGCTTTAAAACTAGTTCCAGCAATCTCTATATTATGGAACTCTTCTGCCTCTGTTAGTTTGTCAAATAATCTTTCGTATTCACTGTAGTTTTCATCTGTTTGCTTTTCAAAGCTTATATTTTTATAATTGAAATACACTCCGATAAGTTCTCTTTGCAAGTCGCCGTCATCTGTTCTTTCTGCATATTTATCTAGGAAGTCCGCATTTCGTTTTATACCCGTTTTAACTTTAATGTTGTATATTTCATTATCTATAATAAGAAAGTCGCTCCATACGTCCATTAATACGCACCTCCTGTTATTATTCTTGCACCTACTCTGCTATTCTCTTTATCTATTTGAGGTTTTAACATTCTTACAAATTGAGCCATAGAACCAGTAAAGTTAATTGTTATATCTCCATTGCCAACACCAATATTGCCTGCAATTTTATCTGCTAAAATATCCATCCATTCTGTATTATTTTCTAATGGTAATACAGCTTCTCTTCCAGCTTCACCAATGATAGCTCGTGTAGGTTGATTTATTATTCCACCTTTTGCAAGCATCGGTATTCTGCCAAAATCAAATCTAGGTATATTAGGCGACCATATTTCTTCACCATTAAATGGATTTGTAATTTCTAAAGCATTAATTTTATCAACAATCCAATTCAAAGCTGTTTCTAACGCTCCAATCATTCCGTTAATCAACGATATAACGATATTAATTGCGCCTTTAACAATTCCAGTAATTCCATCCCAAATAGAACTAAATATCATTTTCACGCCATCCCAAGCTTTTTCCCAATCTCCAGTAAATACTCCTGTAAAAAATAGAATCAAACCGTCAAAAACACCTTTAATGGCTGTTATAGTCGAATCGAAAGTATCTAATATTACCTGCAATACATCAATGATTGAATCATATATTTTCCTAGCAGAACCACCAAAAATTTCTTCAACCTTATCGCCTAAACCTCGCAACCAGTCAATGCCATTTTGAAGGTATGCTTTTATGTCTTCCCAATATTTAATTATCGTTCCTACAGCTAATGTAACTGCGCCAGCAATCATCATTGGAACGCTTCCAATAGCAACACCTACTCCAAGGATAATTGTTCCAATACCTTTTATTACTTCTCCAAAGTTCTCAAAAGATGGATCTTTGATATATTTAATTAATTCTTTAATTGTTTCGACTACACCAGCTATTGCGATTCCAATTCCAACGGCTTTTATTGCTGATAATTTGCCAGGAATTAAATCTAAACTATTTAGAAAATCTGCAATTTTAAGCCCCGCCAAAGCTCCGCCAATTCCTGCTATTACAGAAATAATTTCTTCACCATTATCCTTTATGAAAACTAACCATTCAGGAATTTCAATATCTTCCATGTTACCCAAATCAAAAGATGGTGCTACACTACCAACACCGCCCTCTTCTGTTTGATTATTTTGTGATAAAACATTTAATTCATCAAAACTTGCAAGATTATTTTTCATTTCTTTGGTACTTTTAGCTGTTTTGCTTGCATTTTTAGACATATCTTGGAACGATTTTGCTGAAGCATTTGAAAATAAATTTATTCCAAACCATGCTTGAGATAAATAATTAATATAGTGAAGTAAAGTTTGAGCCAAAGTCACTATTTTTTCTAGTATTGGCGCAAGTCCTTGTGCTAATGCAAATCTCATATATTCTAAATCAGTTGCATATTGTTCATTATATTGAGCCAATGTTGACGAAGCTCTACTTAAAGCATTATAAGCTGAACGCACACTAAATACAGCCAGCGCCATTTTACCTATTTTTTTTATTGAATCACCAATGTTTTTTTGTACTTGTCTTGTTGTGCTTTCTATCGCTTTGAATTCTGCTTGCTGTCTTTTAGCGCTTACTTGTTGTAACTTACCTCTTAACTTATCGACTGCCTTTGCAGAACTTTCATACTGTAATTTGCTTTGTGATACTTTCGATGTTAGTTCGCTTTGCTTTGATTCAGCTTTATCTAATTTGCTTGCTAACTCATCTACAATCTTTACTTGTGCTTCGTAATCGCTTGTTGCTTGGAAATTTTGAAAACTACCTGCTTTAGTCGAGTTCATTGTTTGTCTTAACATTTCAGCTTTTTCGGCTGCTTTTTCGTATTCTTGTGACAAACTATTGACTTCATATGACGCTTTTTTCAATTCGCTTTGATATTTTTCTGTCTTTTGGTTTATAATTTCTTGTTTTTTTTCTGTACTTTCTATTTTGTTTTCTATATTAGAGATTTCTTGGTCAAATTTTTGAGTGTCAAGTTTTGTACCTATTGTAATCCAACCGTCTATGCCACTCACCCCCTAAAATTTATTTGTTTTAAAAAGTTCTCCATATTATTTCTTTGTTCTTTTGTCATTTCTTTTTCTTTCTTTTTTAGAGCTACTGCTTCTTTTTGTTTTCTCCACTCGTTGAGTGTTTTAGTATCTTTTATTCCTGATGTATCGTAACTCCTTATAGTTCTTATTCTATTAAGAACGCAATCTTCTTTTAGTCCATTCATTAAAGCCATGAACTCCCACCAGTGCATATCCGAATCGTACACATTTGGTATCCCATAATCTGTATAAAAACTTGCTTTTATATAAGACTTGTCTTGTTCAAAATCCATGTCTGGTTCTTTTGTATCTTCTACTGGTTCTTTCCCACATAACAAATAAGTCATCGCTTTTTGTAATAACTGTTCGTAATCTTGTGGGTTATTCAACCCCTCATCACCAAACAAGAGATAAATAATTGCCAATGCTCTTTCTTCATCTCTTACATTTGAGCGCGCAACCTCATCGCATTTCAAGGCAATCTTGAAATCGGTATTTATTTTATACAGTTTATTTCCAACCTTCGCATACTCTGGATTATTCATTACAATACATTTTCCTCTTCATTAGTTTTATATTTTGCTTTTATACTTTCAGTTAGACTATTTGTTGCCTTTTGTAGCACTGGCATTATAGGCTTTAACATTTCATTAATGTCATCATACATAGAATAATATGGCTTTCTACCGTTCAAAAGCTTTCTTGTTCCACCTTCACCAAGGAACAGGTCCAAAGCTTCTTCTTCTTTTTTGTAAAAATCTCTTAATGCTTTCAACTTTTCTTCTTCATTTGAACTTAATAATTCTTTACCTTTATGGTCTTGTTTTTTGTCAATTATAAGCATCTGATTTTTTAATTGTTGTACATTTTCTCTATGTTTTTTCTCACAATCATTTATTCTAAACGGAAGCTCGATATCTTCTAAATCTATTTCGATGTATTCTCCTGTATCAACACCATCTTCAGTCATTATTCCAAACCTTTGAACATTACTTTTTTTCAATTGTATATATTCCATACTATTCTCCTTTTTATACAAAATAAGGGATTGAGCAAAACTCAATCCCCTAATATTATTTTACAGCTGGCGTAAATGTAGGTTTGCCATCTGCGATTGTTACAGTTCCCTCTACAGGATCACCATTATAATATAATGTGTATTCAATTGATGCATCTTCACCGCCGTAACTTGTTACAGCAATTAACGCCTCGCTCATTTTAGCTTTATAAACTGAGTCGGCTCCATCCCACATATCGATATCAAGAATATGTGTTTGTACATCTCCACCAATTTTATCTCTCAATCCATTTACGTACTCAAAACATGGATCGCCTTTATACATTCTTTGAGTTACTCCACCTTCTTTTTGATTGCTATCTAAGCTTGATGAAGCATTATCATGTATTATCCATTTTTCTGTTGTGATTTGTGGATTATATGAAATAGAATAGTCTGTTATTCCTATACCTAGTAATCCCCATGTTGGGTCAGAACTTGGTGTTGTGTCGATATATGTCGCTATTTGCGAACGTTTAATCTTTGTTATATCTGCCATTTATTTTTCCTCCTCTTTTTTAGGTTTGTTTAGCTCTCTTTGGTATTGTGTTAATTCCTTCAAAGTAAGAGGCTCAATATAACCTTTTTCATTTATTTTTACAAGTGTTTCATATTTTATTTTGTCTTCAATTATATCTCCAGCAAAATAAAATTTACCATCTACACTAAAATCTTGTTTAACCTTTATAGCTTTCATAATTAAGCCTCCTTGTAAGTAATTTGTATCTGTATGTCAAATTCTGCTGTGTTTGTTGTAGCATTACTCATGCTTCCAGAATTTAAGCAACGAATACTCTCTATACCTTGTATATTAGGCAATATGCCTTTTTTATTATTAGAATTTATTATGCTTTCAAACACTTCAAAGAAACCAATATTCAACAAATTAATTAAAGTATCTTGTGAATAGTTATTTCTACTCCTAAACGAAAACACATCTCTATGTATTTCTTCCCCTGTTATCCACGTTTCAACAACACTTTCAGTTGGTATTTTATCTAGCGAATAATTGTTGGGATCTGGCGATAACATATTCGCATTTATTTGATAATTTGTATCTGTTAGCAAAGTATCTATAATCTTCAACAAATATATTCTTAATTTAGTTACTCGTATTTCCTGCGTATCTATAATATTATTATCTATATTAGCCATTCTCTTTACCTCTCACATAATCTTGAACTTCTTTAACAACTGTTTCTATCTCTGCACTTACCATACGTTTATCCCAATAAGGTCCTGTTCCGTGGTGTTGTGTAATTTCTTACTTTATGCGAACCATCTTCGCGTTCACCCTTATATTGATAATGCGCATATGGGCTTTTATATGTTATACTGTCCGCCTGTATATCAACGTTAGTTCTTAACATACCTGTATCTTTTGGAATATATTTATCCATATGTCTTGCACAAGTGTTTGTGAAAAACTTTTGTACTTTTCCATTTGGTTCTATCCCTAAATTAGCTTTTATTTTCCCTATAGGTATTAGTGCCATTTACATCCCCCCAATATGTATATGAGGTTCATTCCCAAATTTATTGTCAGTAATCGAAGTAATATTATAAGCGTTAGGCACATCAGATTGTTTTTCAACAACTTTTTCAAGATTGCCCCTATAAAGTATGTCTCCTATAGCAATATTAGAAATATCAACATCCTCATTTGAATTGTATGGTATTCTGATTTGAACATCGTTTTTATTTGCATATCCTGCATTTAATGATGTGCCTTTTTTATCAAACCACCAAACATTTGAGTAATAATATCTTGTCCAAGTTTCAAGCCTTGTTTCAGGATCTAGTCCTTTATGAAATATCGTTAAATCTGTGTTAGTTATCATATCTTACACCCCCAAATACAAATAAGGTGTGCCATCATCTAGTCTACAATTTATCAAGTAGTTCCATACGATATCATGATATTGTTTTTTCTGTTCTGATGTTGGATTGTTAGTGTAAGAAACACTATATCCATCTATGCTTTCGCTTGTCTTGCCTTGCACTGATATCTTTTCATTTACTTCGATTGTGTTTATTAATTCATATACACACATCTTTACTTCTTGAACTTGTGTTTGAAGTTCTACCAATCTTCCTAAAGTGTTTGTATCTATTATTTTTCTAGCCTTAAATTCTAATATATTAAAAGGCATTTCAGCTAAACTTCCGCCCAATTTTTTGTACTCTTCATAAGTTAAATATTGATTGTTAAAATTCATCTAAAATGCCTCCTTTATCTTATATTGATGCTGTTGGTTTTAAGCTTGCAAATGGGAATCTTGTCTCTGTTTCATCTAGTGCATTTACTGGGTTTGGAATTTCCCAACCTAATCTCATTA
>JAZTXF010000002.1:0-2869 GCA_045636305.1 Candidatus Gastranaerophilaceae bacterium
CACCTGCTCCGTATCCTTGGAGAACATATAGCAGACCGTGTAGATCCTCCTTTTGTTCTCCCGCACAATTCGCGCAAATTCTCTCTCGTTGTTTTCCATAAATCAGGTTATCCGGTTTGTTTTTTACGTTAAACAACAAACCCTCCAAAAAACTACAGTGTATGGACAAAAATAATTATAAATTCAACTAAACTTTTAATTTTGTATTTGAACCAATTGCCCGATAAAGAAAAATAATAATGAAACGTATCATCTCCATATTATTGTTGTTTTGTTGCTGCACTTTATTAGCCATTAGTGCAGAGAGAGTTGTTGTGCCGGAGAAACTTTATTTGCAGTTGGAGAGCAATAAATTCAACAGAGGTGATACTGTTTTCTTTAAAGGATATTTGCAGAATGCGTCTGCTGCGGCAGAGGAAGCACCAAGTGAGTTTATATATGTAGAACTGTTGGAGCCTATACATTCAGATAATCCCCAGGAGTTTAATTTGGTACAAAGAGTTAAGGTAAAAAGGAATGGTTTGGAGAGTGATCGGGAGTTGGGAGATTTTAAAATATTCAACGGATATATTAAGATTCCGTCAGAGTTGAAGAATGGACAATATTTACTTAGGGCCTACACCCGTTGGCAATTGAATTTCCCTCTACAGTATCTTTTCAATTGTGTAGTTAATATAGGGAACAGGGCAGGAGCAGCAGAAGTGGAGGAAAATTTTGCAGCTCCAACGTCCGTAGAATTTTATCCCGAAGGCGGTAAATGGTTTAACGGTAAAATGGGTGTTTTGGTTGTCAAGGCCAATGACAAGCATGGTAAAGGGGTAAAATTGCAGGCGCCTCTATTAAATGGTTCGGGCGATACCCTTCAAATGGTAAGTTGCGGAGAAAATGGGTACGGGATTGTAAATTTTATCCCTAAAGAGGGTGAAGAGTATTTTTTTAATGGAACCCAACTCCCAAAAGCAAATTCAGATGGAGGAACAATAAACCTTAACAATAGAAAAGGAAACTATTTTATCAGGTTCTACTATAAATCGGATCAGAATATAACTGCAACAGATTCTCTTGCAGTCAAATTATTCAATTCTACGGGAATAAATACCTTATGCAGTATCCCGATAAATAAAGATGAGTTGGAATCTGTAATTAAAATACCCGATTCCCTTTTCTGTAATGGGGTAAATCAATTATTCTTGCAAAATGGACGAGATGGTATTTTAGCTGAAAGGATATTCTTTAAATACGGATCCCAACTCTCTGAGAAGTCAAAATACAACGAATTTCAGGAGGATAATTTGATTTCCTATATGCTCCTTTCTTCAGAGTTAAAAGGAAATATTTATAACCCGAAACAATATTTTGATGAGAGCACTCCACTAGAAGATAGGATATCACAAATGGATATGTTGATGATCAGCCAAAAGAGCAGTTTTGTGGATATGAAATCATCAATAGAAAATAAGGAAAATCTTATTCCCAAGGAGTATTCACAATCTATATCGGGAAGAATTGAAGGGAAAAATAATGTTGATAGAAAGTTATTGGTTATTGTCCCAAAAATTAACGTTTCTGAGCTGGTCAATATTGGTAAGGAGAAGAGTTTCTGTATCAATAATCTGGATTTTACAGACAGCACACTTTTTAGATTGGGTTTGGTATCTGAGAGTAATGACAGTGGCTCAATCATTATTGATGAGGAGCATTTTGCTCCTACATTTGGAGTGGAATATAAATACAGGTTCTTGCAGGAATCAGGTATCCTTTATCGGGATGATGATACTTCATATGAAGAGAAAAATTATGAACTGGATGCAATTGTGGTGGGTGCTGCAGGGAATGGGATTTATAGACCAAAAACAACTGTTTCTCCAATTCAGGCAGCATTTGATATAAGGCAGATAAGGACCAGAAAACAACTTGAAAAATATGACTTCATGACAATTCCTGAATATATAGCAATGAGTTTTACCGGATTCAGAGCTATGAATGGTGTATTGTTTTCTACTAGAGTTTCAGGAATACATCATGCGGTAAATATTAAGGGGGTACCAGTGGTAAAACATACAAGTACTGTTGTTAAGTTATATGTAGATGGTGTTGAAAGCAGAGAGGCAGGAGGTGGTCCTGACTGGAGTACTCTATATGGACATTATGTAAAAGATATTGAGGAACTTGCAGTATTGAGAGGGCACGAATCGGTTCTCTATAAAAGCGCATCAGGTGTTGTTTTCATTTCTTTAAAACGTGGAGGCTCCTCAAAAAATGGGGATAATTCTTCAAACTCACAGAATAGCGTAGATTATACTCCGCTTGGGTATCAAACATCCTATATTGACTGAATGGGAAGAGACAATTTCAGATATTTTAAGATCCACACATTTGAATAATCACTATCTTTGGGTATGACTGTAAAATTTATATTACTGCCGATAATCTAACTGACAGTTCTCGTTTTAGCTATGGTACTTCCACTTTCCATTTTGTCAGTTATATTGGCCAATACCTGGGCCAAGAAGTAATTGGTATTAACTCAGTTATAGAAGTAAAATACAAACTGAAAAAAGGATAAACGGTTAATGAACAGAATGAATATACGCAAAAATTATAGGATTTTCTACAGTGTTATTCTAATGCTGTTTATGATTTATGCAAATACTTCAAATGCTCAAACAGTAGAGTTCGGCGAGCAAGTTGCCGCATTTAAGGAGGATGCGAACATCCAGACTATTGCCAATATGTGGGCTGAGTATATGAAGGATAAAAGCGGTGCTGCAAAACCAAAATACTGGGTGGGAAAAGACTATATAGAATATGAAGCTCCAGGAAGCAGATTCTATAATTATAATTTGCAGCATGTCTATAATATATCCAA
>JAZTXF010000003.1:0-17099 GCA_045636305.1 Candidatus Gastranaerophilaceae bacterium
TTTTTGGAGTCTTTTTCGTCTTCTCTTTCATCCACGGTTAGAGTTATAAAGTTAAAAGGATTTGAACCTTTTCTGTTAGAGTTTAAGTCCTGAATTTCAGTAGTTATAGAAGAAGCAGGAAGCGCAAAAACTTCTCTGGAGTTTATGTCTTGTTGTTTTGCTTCTTGCGGAACATTTATTTTGCCATCCATTGTGTTTGGCATAGCATATGAACCAAGAGCTGCAATTTTGTTGAGATATTGTACGCTTGCTACGATAGCTTGGTTTTGTTGGAAATTTGTATCCAAGCCAGCATTTCTTACGGCAATTTGTTGAACTTGATTGATGTCAAGTCTTTGGCTGTACAAATCAGCGCCGAGCTCCGGTCTATTGAATTTTGAATAATCAACTTTAAAAGTTTGATTTTGAATATCTTTTTGCGCTGCATTTGCAAAAATTTGGCTTGCGACATCTTTTACAGCTGCAGCATCTATGGCAGATACACCTTTGTTGATTCCAAAGTTCATTGCGTTCCCCTTTTCAGACTTTTACTTACTTGGTTTTTTTACTCCTTGTAGTTTATACTTCGGAATTTTTTGAAAAAACTTTAGAAATTGAAAGGGATTTGTTACAAATTTGTTACAATATAAATTATAAAGGTTTGCATATTAGCTTATCACCTTGTTTTTCAAGGATTATGCAATTATACATTTTTCCTCGAACATCAACTTGATTTTCTGTTGGACAATATACAGTTAAGTAATTTGAAGTTAAACCTTTATAATAACCGGTTTTTTTGCATATGTTTTTTTCAAATATAACTGATTGGGTTGCGCCTATATTTTCTTTTACAAACTTTTCAAATTTTTCTTGCATTAAAGTTTTTAATTTTGTAAGACGTAGATGTTTTATTTCTTCGGGAATTTGATTTTCCATTTTTGCGGCAGCAGTGTCTTTTCTTATGCTGTAAGGAAAAACATGAGCCATTGTTAATCCGGATTTTTTTATATTGTTGTATGTTTCTTCAAAATCTTCATTTGTTTCATCGGGAAAACCGACGATTATATCGCTGCCTATAAAAGGCAAATTGAATTTTTTATTTATTTCTTTAATTTGATTTAGGTACATTTCTACGCTGTAATGTCTGTTCATTGCTTTTAATGTTTTGTTGCAGGCAGATTGTAGCGACATGTGAAAATGTGGACAGAACTTTTTGGAGTTTGCTAAAAAGTTTATTAGTTCATCAGACAGTTCAGAGGGGTCTAATGAGCCTAATCGATAGCGTTTGATGTTGCTGTTTTCAATGGCTTTTATTAAATCAATAAAGGTCATTTTTTGGTTTAAATCTCCACCCCATTGTCCAATATGAATTCCTGTTAATACAATTTCTTCAAAACCTTGGTGAACATATGTTTCAATTTGATTTAAAATATCTTCTGCTTTGCAGCTTCTTGAGTTTCCTCTTGCTTTCCAAATAGTGCAGTATGAACAACGATTGTTGCATCCGTCTTGTATTTTTAGGTAAGCTCTTGTTTTTGTCGGATTTTCTACTTTTTTGTAGATAAACTCAGTTTGTTCAAAAATATTGTTTACGTTAATTTTTTTCCTTTTTTCGATATAGTCCGTAATAAACATTTTTTCGGTGTTTCCTAAAACTATATCGATTTCGCCAATATTCTCTAAAGCATTTGCTTCTAATTGAGCAAAACATCCGGTAAGAATCGTAATAATTTGCGGGTTTGATTTTTTTATTTTTTTTATAATTTTCATTGCTTCGTTATCAGCATTAGATGTAACAGAGCATGAATTAAGAATAAATATATCTGCATTTTGTGCAATTTTTTCTTCTGTATAACCATGTGCAGAAAGTTGTTCTGCTATTAGGTTTGATTCTATTTGATTGGTCTTGCAACCAAGTGTTTTGATGTGGTATTTTTTCATTGTAACAATTTCTTCATATTTACTATTAAAATAGCAAAAAAATCTCTATTTAAGTATTATACTAAAAGTGAATTGTGTAACAAAGGTGGGGAAAATGCAACCTATAAATTCAGTAAATATGCCATCTGGATATCGTGTAAATCCTATAAATCGTCAAGATTTAGCGTTTAAAGGCGAAGGAAAAGCACGCCACGATGAGATGTTTAACGAAAGTGAAATAGATAAGCGCAGACAATTATATGAGTCATATAATCGTGCTGTTGAAATTGCAAACCTCAAGGACCAGCAGCTACTTAGCATCGCAAAAGCTGACGCAAATCGTGATGATAAGTATAAATTTGGCACCTATGCTGCAGCGTTGGTCGGTGTTCCTGTTGCTGACACATTTATAAGAGGCGCCTTTACTAGCGGAAAGCTGTCAGGAAGATTAGGCGCTATGGGTAAAACCGCAGCAGGTTGGGCAGGTGCTTTTGCTCTAGCAACTCTTTATAATGGGTTGGTGGACAAAGTAACTGCTGTCACTCCTGTACTAAAAAAAGCGGAAGACAGACACCCAGTAATGAGCACTTTCTTGAGATTAGCTGGCTTTGCAGCAGTTCTGGTTGGTGCACACAAAGGCGTTCACAAATTAGCTACAATTTTACCTAAGAAATTTCCAGGCGTTTCAAAGGATATTAAAAAATATGGTACAAAGATAGCTAAAAAAATTGATAATTCTGCATTGAGCACAAAAGTCTTAGCTCCATTGAAAGAAAAAGTTGTTGCATACGCTCAGAAAAACCCAAAAACTGCAAGTGCATTGGTTTCTGGTGCGGCGCTAAGTGTTCCATTTTTAGCATTTGGTACATTATTTAAAGCAGTAACAGATAAAACTGAAAAAGCTGAAAAAATTCAAGACAACTATAATCAGTTAGTTAATGCAAGGAATATGCACAGAGCAGAGCTAGATTATATTAATTCAGGAATATTTGCACGGAATTTGCAAGCGGCAATTGCAGAGGCAAATGGTACAGAGCAATTTAATCAAATAGCATAAGTTTAAAATCCAAATCAATATAAAGCCGCTCGTAAAGGGCGGTTTTTTCTTTGTTTTATAATAAATTTGACAGAAAAAAAACTTCGTGTTACTTTTAGATAGTGCTTGTGGCACTCTGCCGACGAGAAGGTGACTAAATGTCACGTTCGAGGAGAGGAAGGTAGCGCAGCTACCGCAAGCCAAGAGAATTTGAAAATTAAATATTGATGGGCTTGTGGCGCAGCGGTAGCGCAGAGGACTCATAATCCTTTGGTCGCTGGTTCGAATCCAGCCGGGCCCAAATTTTAAGAGAGAGTCCAAGAAGACTCTCTTTTTGTTGAAAAAATATCATTTTAGGTTGATTAAAAATTAATTGCGTGTTATAAAAAGGCAATGATAATAAAAGCAATAAAACAGATAGCGGAAGACATTAGAACTATTTATAAAAACGATCCTGCAGCTGCAAATATTGTAGAGGTGTTGTTTTGTTATCCGGGGTTGCATGCATTGATTGCGCATAGGGTTTCTCATAAGCTTAGATATTGGAAAATTCCTTTTTTACCGAGATTTATATCACAGGTAATGAGGTTTTTTACGGGGATAGAAATTCATCCGGGGGCAACAATAGGCAGGCGATTATTTATTGATCATGGAATGGGGATAGTTATTGGAGAAACAGCTGTGATTGGTGACGATGTTCTGATTTTTCAGCAAGTAACGTTAGGCGGAACATCAATGACGCATGGAAAAAGACACCCAACTATAGGAAATAATGTTGTAATTGGCGCGGGTGCTAAAGTGTTGGGCAATATTGCAATTGGTGAAAATTCAAGGATAGGTGCAGGCTCCGTTGTTATTGATGATGTTCCGGCTGATTCTACCGTTGTTGGTATCCCTGGAAAAGTTGTACATCAAAGAATAATGATAGATGGGCAGTTATTACATAACAGAATCCCCGACCCAATTACGTGTAGTTTGAACAGATTGAAATATGAAGTAGCTGACATAAAAGAGCAAATTGAAAAAATTCAAGATAACAAATAAAAAAAGCCCCATTCGGGGCTTTTTTTTATGAAACTTTTTTATCAGAAAAGTGCGGCTAGTCCAGCTAACAATTGACCTACTACCGGAATACAGCCTATTACATTGCCTACCGTTCTTGCAAATTTATCGGCACCATCTGTTTTAACACCCATTACGTGAGCTTTTATATCAGAAGCGTCAGTTTTGTCTGCGCCACAGAATGAGGCTGCTCTTTTTAATCCTTGAGCGAATGGTCCGGATAACTCAGTGTCAACGTCTTGTAAAAAGTCACTGCTGTTTATTTGTTGGTATGCCTCAAGAGCTTTTGCTCTTAGTGCATCAGGATTCATTCTTTCTTCAACATATTTATTGCCTTCTTTCCTTCTTATTTTGTTTTGAGGTTGTTCAGCAATAAGATTCATAAAAGCATCAAAAGCTGGGATAATTTCATCTTTTCTATTATCCATTATCATAAATTTAAGCTTCTGTGCAGCTTGTTTAATTGCTATTTGAGGAGTAGTATATGTGTTTTGATATTGTTGTAGACGGATATTTCTATCAAAATTCAAATCGTTTAACTTATCATTTTGTTCCATTTGGATTTCTTGGTTACGTAGTTGGACGTCATTAATGTATTCTTGACGTTGTTCAATAGGTAATGCTTGAAGTTTGTGATAATCAAAGTTACTTAAGCCTGCACCAAGTCCCATATTCATCATTGGGTTGGCCATCATACCTATCATTGGGTTAAAGCCCATTCCCATATTTCCGAGGTAGCCGCCGTACATTGGGTTAAAACCGCCAAGTGTATCATAACTACTGAATAAAGGCTCATTTGTGTTTGCCAATGTGCCGGACAACATTGCCAAATTATTGTAAGTATTAAACGCATTTCCGTAGTTATTGCCAAAATAACCATTGCCAAGCGCATCAAGTGTCATTAAACCTGTCATAACTAACCTCCAAATAAAATTTCACTAATTCTATCTAACCTTATATATACAAAAAAATTTGACTCAGAAAAATTGCTCGTTCCTGAATAAATTTGTAATATTTCTTTACAAAAAATGTAAATACTTAAAACTATGTTCTTTTTACGATAGAATTATCATAACTTATTTAAGAGAGGAGAAAAAGATGGAAGCATTACACGCTTTAGTTGCACAAAATGCGGTTATGATATCAGGAATAATCTTGTTAATTGCATACGTATTTATAGCACTTGAAAAAATTTCTAAAGTTACCGTAGCTCTTATAGGCGCATCTTTAACAATTTTATTGGGCTTGGTAGTTGCAAGCAGAGGTCAGGAAGTTATCCCTGCCCATTACTTTGCAAATTTTATTGATTTTAACGTAATATTTTTGCTAATCAGCATGATGATTATTGTTCACATATCTGCACAAAGCGGAATGTTTAACTGGGCAGCAAATGAGATTTTGCGTTTTACAAAAGGGCATCCTATTAAAATTTTGATTGCATTAGCTTTGTTTACAGCTGTTGCATCAGCATTTTTGGACAATGTTACAACTGTTATCTTGTTGTTGCCTATTACCTTTGTTATTGCAAAAGAACTTGAAATTGACCCAGTTCCTTATTTGATAACTGAAATTTTATCATCAAATATTGGTGGTACAGCTACGCTTATTGGAGATCCTCCAAATATTATTATAGGCAGCAAAGCTGGTTTTTCTTTTATGGATTTTATAAACGAATTAACAATAATTGTAGCAATAATATTACTTATTACTATTGGTATTCTTATTCTGTTCTTTAGAAACAAATTAAAAGCAACACCAGAAAATATGCAAAAAGTTGCAAATCTTGACAACTCAAAAACAATTACAAATAAAAAATTATTGATTCGCTCAGGTTTAACATTATTAGCTGTTATTATTGGATTTATGCTTCATGATGTTACTCATATTGAAACATATTTAATGGCAATGATGGGCGCTAGCTTCTTGCTAATATTCGACCAACCTAAAGAAATCCTTGAAGCTGTAGAATGGAATACTATCTTCTTCTTTGTTGGATTATTCATAATTATTGGTGGTCTAGAAGCTTCTGGCGGTATCAAACTTATGGCGGAATGGCTTCTAACTGTTACTAACGGAAGTGAGCAAGCTACAGCAATGATTATCCTTTGGGGATCAGGCATTTTGTCAGGTATTATTGACAACATCCCTTATACTGCAACTATGGCACCTTTAATCTACCAAATTCAATTATCTGAAGGTGCACAATATGCTTATCCATTGTGGTGGTGTTTGTCTCTAGGTGCTTGTTTGGGTGGAAACGCTACAATTATTGGTGCAGCAGCAAACGTTATCGTTTCTGAAACAGCTGCATCAAAAGGCCACAAAATATCATTTATGAGCTATTTGAAATATGGTTTAATAATCATGTTCATCTCTCTAAGTTTATCTTCTATTTATATTTGGATAAGATTTTTAGCTCACTAATATTGATTTTTTAATAAGGCGGGGTTAGTCCCCGCTTTTATTTTACTTAATATTATTGATAATATTTGATATTATAGTATAATGTGTAAATAATTAAGCATAGGAAAAATGATGGATATAGACAGTACAGTTATTTTTAATTTATTTATTGTTATAATATTGCTGATGGCAAATGCCTTTTTTGTGGCTTCAGAGTTCGCTCTTGTTAGTGTAAGACAAACAAGAATCCTTCAATTATCAAAAGAAGGAAATTCTACTGCAAAAATTGCAATTCACGCGCTTGAACATTTAGATAAATATATTGCAGCTGTGCAATTAGGTATAACTATTTCAAGTATCGGTATCGGTTGGGTCGGAGAAGGCGCTATAGCAAAGCTTATCGCCCCAATGTTTTCTTTTTGGCCTTTTCTTGGAAAAGATATTGCTGTCCACTCTGTTTCTGTAACAATAGCATTCTCTTTAATTACACTATTACACGTTGTAATTGGTGAATTAATGCCAAAATCCATAGCTCTACAATACCCTGAAAGAACTACATTGTTCGTTACTCGCCCTATGGCATTTATAACTAAAATCTTTACTCCGTTTATATTTATATTAAATGGTTTTGGTAATATGTTATTAAAACTTGTTAATGTATCTCCAGCAACAGGAACTCATCTTTCTCATTCAGCTGAAGAACTAAACATAATTATAGATGCTAGCTGTAATGAAGGTATGCTTAACGAAACAGAAAAAGACATGTTGCAAAATGTGCTTAAATTTACAGATTTAGTGGCAAAACAAATAATGGTGCCTCGTCCTGATATGGTCGCTATTGAATCAATTATGACATTGGAAGAAATTGAAAAAGTTATTTCAGAAAACCAATACACAAGATATCCTGTTTACGAAGAAGATTTGGACCATGTTATAGGTATTTTGCACGTTAAAGACCTCTACAATTTAAGAAGAACAAATGGTGAGTTTAATATTCACAACTTATTAAGAGAACCATTACTTGTACCTGAAACAGTAAAAATGGATCAGCTTGTCAGAGATTTTAAGACAACAAAAAACCAGCTGGCAATTGTTATAGATGAGTTTGGCGGGACATCAGGTCTTATCACACTTGAAGATGTTCTTGAAGAAATTTTTGGTGAAGTTCAGGATGAGTTTGATGAAGAAGAAGCAGATATAAAACAGATTGATGAAAATGAATATATTGTAAATGCTATGCTTCGAGTGGATGAACTTGAAGAAATGTTCGAGCTTCCTGATTTGGAAGAAGAAGATGTTGATACAGTAGCAGGTATTGTTGTTAAAGAACTTGGCAGAATTGCAGAACTTAATGATACTGTTGTTTATCAAGGATTAGAGTTTACGGTTATTGAAATAGATGGGGCAAGGATTATGAAATTAAAAATAAAAAAGCTTGTACCTGACTCTGTTTTAGAAGAGGAAAATAATAAATAGAACAATTAGTGTTTTGTTTTTTGTATTTTCGTGTTACGCTGAGTTTACTAAAGACTTAAGGAGAAATTTATGCAAACTTTTATATGGATTATTCAGATTATTGCGGCCGTATTGTTAATTGCATTGATATTGATGCATTCACCCAAAGGTGATGGGATTGCATCATTTGGCGGAACTTCTCAGCTGTTTTCCTCACAGAAAAATGCAGAAAAAGGCTTAAATAAATTGACTATGTATGTTTCAATTGTATTTATTTTGTGTTCTTTTATTCTTGCTTATATTGTTTTGAAATAATTGACTGATATTTTCTTTTGTGATAAAAATATCGTACAGTCACAAAAATTGTGGCAAGTCTAATGAAACGGAAGTACCGCTTTTTGAGTAAAACAATAACACTCGCTAATCATGCAGGTTTCTGCTACGGTGTAAAAAGAGCAGTCGAAACAACTAAAAAAATAAAAACAGAAAACCCTGAACGTTCAATATGTGTATTGGGTGAGCTTATACATAATTCTGATGTTATCAAAGAATTAGAAAAGTTGGGTATTTCTACAATTTATGAAATTCCGCAATGTGGAGCAGACAGTGATTGTGGAATTTGTGTTATAAGAAGCCACGGTTTGGCTCAAACAGAAATAGATAAAATTGCAAAGAATGGTTATGAAGTCGTTGATTTAACCTGTCCCGATGTTAAAAAAGTTCAACAAAAAGCTACGGAGTTGGCAAAAGAAGGATATTTCGTTGTTATTGTAGGGAAAAGTGAACATCCTGAGGTTATGGCAATATTTGCAAATGCGCGTCAACATAGTGAAGATGTATATGTAGTGTCTGATGTAAATGAAATTGATGAATATTTTGTTCAACGAGTTAAGGCTGCTAAACGTATTGGTATTGTTTCTCAAACCACTCAAAGACTTCAAAATTTGCAAACCATAGTTGCTGAGTTAGTGACAATAGGTAAGGAGATTAGGGTTTTTAATACAATTTGTTCGTCAACATCTCGTAGACAAAATGAAGCTACAGAGTTGGCTAAAAATTCTGATTTAATGATTGTGGTAGGCTCAAAAAAAAGTGCTAATACCACCCATCTTGCTGAAATTTTAACAAATATAACAAAAACTATACATATTGAGAATGAAAAAGAAATTGAACAATATTTTGCTATGATTGAAAATGCCATAAAAATAGGTGTTACTGCCGGAGCATCAACGCCGCAAAATGTGATTGATGCTGTAATTGAAAGATTGAAACAGATAAATAACTCATAAAGAAAAGGAGAAAAATTATGACAAAAACTGAATTTAGCGCAGAAGATTTCGAAAAGCTTTTAAACGAATCTTTCTCAAGAAAATTGTGTGTGGCGGACGTAGTTGAAGGTACTGTTGTAAAACGTGAAGCCGATGGCTTTTTAGTTGATATCGGTGCAAAAGGTGAAGCTTTCTTGCCTGATAGAGAAGTTAGTTCATCTTTTGATAAAAAACCTCAAGATGTTCTTAGCATCGGTGATGTAAAAGAATTTTATGTTCTTAAAGAAGAAGATGCAAAAAGCGAAGACATCGTTTTATCATTGAAAAAAGTTTCTTCTGCTCAAGCTTGGCAAACACTTCAAAATCACAAAATTACAAACGAAACTATTATTGCGAAAATTGCTTCACTTGTTCGTGGTGGTGTTATTGTTGATGTTTGTGATCTTAAAGGATTTATTCCTGCTTCTCAACTCAGAACAGGTACTCCATTTGACGGTTTAATTGGTCAAGAAATTGAAGTTAAGGTTCTTGAAGCAGATCCTAAGAAAAATAAACTTATTCTTTCTCAAAGACAAGCATTGCAAGAGCAAAGAGATGCTGTTGTTGATGAAGTTATCAATAAATTGGCAGTTGATGAAATTGTTACAGGTGAAATTGTAAGAATTGCAGACTTCGGTGCTTTCGTTGATATTAATGGTGTTGACGGCTTGCTTCCAATTTCTGAAATTAGCTGGGCAAGAATTAAACACCCATCAGATGTTCTTACATTAGGTCAAAAAATTGAAGTTAAAATTCTTAAAATTGATACGGACCTTAAAAGAATCAGCTTGAGTTTGAAAAGACTTGGTGACAATCCTTGGGAAGAAATCGAAGGAAAATTTGAAGAAGGACAAGTTGTAAAAGGAACTGTTAACAAAGTTACTTCTTTTGGAGTTTTTGTAAACATATTTCCGGGAGTAGAAGCATTGCTTCCTCAATCAGAAATGACAAATGAAAAAGTTAACCCATTTGAAATATATAGTGTTGGTGATGAAATTGACGTTATGATTAAAAAATTTACACCACAAGAGCACAGAATTGCTCTAAGCGTTAAAGATATTAAGTAATTGATATTATCAGACTTGAAACGGGCGCTGCTTAAGCGCTCGTTTTTTTATTTTTTTATTGCCCTATAAGTGTTTTCATTATATTATTTAACTATGGTTAAATAAAAAGGAGGATAATATGAGTTTACCTAACATAGCAGTACTTGGTGCGACAGGGGTTGTTGGCAGAGAGATACTTAACATTTTGATTGAGAATAATGTAAAGTATAATACTATTAAGTTTTTAGCATCAAAGAAAAGTGCAGGTAAACAAATAGAATTCAAAGGAGAGATGCATACAATCGTTGAAGCTACTCCTGAAGCTTTTGAAGGGGTAAATATAGTGCTTGCTTCTGCCGGTGGGGCAACAAGTCTTGCGCTTGCGCCGGAAGCTGTAAAAAGAGGTTGTGTGTATATTGATAATTCGTCTGCATTTAGAATGGTTAAGGGTACCCCTCTTGTTATTGCGGGTGTTAATGATGATGACTTGAAAACTCATAAGGGTATAGTTGCGAATCCAAATTGTTCAACATCGCAATTAATGTTGGCTTTAAAGCCTCTTCATGATTATGCAAAAATAAAAAGAATGATTGTTTCTACATATCAGGCTGTTTCCGGTGCAGGACTTGCTGCAATTAATGAATTAACGGAAAATACGAAAGCATCACTTGCAGGTCAAAAATATGAAAATCAGGCTTTTAAACATAATATAGGTTTTAACGTTATACCTCAGATTGATGTGTTCTGTGATAATGGATATACAAAAGAAGAAATGAAGGTCACAAATGAAACTAAAAAAATTCTTCATTTAGATGAAAATACCCCAATTTCTTGTACTGCGGTTAGGGTTCCTGTGTATAGAGGACATTCAGAAACTGTTACCGTTGAATTTGAAAAACCGATTGACGAAAAAAAAGCTCGTGAAATTCTTGAAAATGCCTATGGTGTTGAAGTTATAGATGATACGGAAAACTTCCAATACCCAACACCACTTCACGCAGCATCAAAAGACCCTGTATATGTTGGTAGAATTCGTAAAAATATTGCTTTTGATAATGCTATTGATTTTTGGTGTGTAGCTGATAATCTTAGAATTGGAGCTGCTTTAAATACTGTGAGAATTGCACAAAAAATTATTGAAATGAAATTGTATTAATAAACAAGGAGATTTATTATGTTAAGATATGATGCCGGTGAAATTATTACCGCAATGGTTACGCCGATGGATGAAAACAGAAATGTTGATTTTAAAGGTGTGAAAATTCTTTCTAAACATTTAATTGATAATAATACAGATACTATCTTGGTTGCAGGAACGACAGGAGAGTCTCCGACTCTTACATTTGAAGAAGAAATAGAACTTTTGGAAGCTGTTCGAGCAGTTGTTGGAAAATCCTCTAAAATTGTTATGGGAGCTGGTTCAAACTGCACAGCGACAGCTGTGTCTGCTTCTAAAAAAGCAATAGCTGCGGGTGCTGACTCTATTTTGTCAGTTGTTCCGTATTATAATAAACCATCTCAAAAAGGTATGTATGAGCATTTTGCAACTATAGCAAAAGCTATTAAAGATACTCCTATTATTCTTTATAATATACCGGGAAGAACAGGTGTTAATATGTTGCCGGATACAGTGGCAAAATTAACTAAAGATTTTGATAATATTGTTGCTTTGAAACAAAGTTTTCCGGATATGGATGCAATAACAGAGTTAAAAGAAAAGTTGCCTTCAGATGTTGCAATATATTGTGGTGACGATGGGTTGACATTGCCAATGTTGTCTTTAGGTGCGCATGGGGTTATTTCTGTTGCATCACATGTTGTAGGTAAGGATATGAAAGCTTTGGTAGGCGCATTTAAAGAGGGAAGAACAGAGGATGCTTTAAAATTGCATTTAAGACTTGCACCTTTGTTCAGAAAGCTTTTTATGGCACCAAATCCTGTACCCGTTAAATATGCTTTGTCTAAAATTGGTGTGATATCGGATTATGTACGCAGACCATTGGTAGAGCTTTCAGCCGAAGAAAAAGTAGAGTTTCTAAAAGTGTTTGAAAATTATATTAGCTAAAATGACAAAAAATTTAGCCAAGAGAATGCTTGCCTTTTTGCGTAATTTCGTTAAAATTACGGTAAGGGGTTAAAATTGGATAATTATTTTTATAAAAATTTATATGAAATTCTGGGAATTGAACCGACTGATGATATAGCAAAAATTAAGTCGGCATATAGGGTAATGGCTAGAAAATATCATCCGGACTTGAATGACGGGAATGAGTATTTTGTTGCTAAATTTAAAGAAATTACCCAAGCTTGTGAAATATTAACAGATAAAGACAAGAAAAAACTTTATGACACATTTAAAGGGTATAATAAACCAACCCGCCCAAAAACTACTCAAAAAGAGGCTCAAAAAGCTTATAAGCAAGCAGAGCAAAAAACAAAAAGTTTTTCTCAGGAAAAAAATACAAAAAAAAATCATCAAGGACAAAATACCAGTTTTTCTGACGTATTGACGGATATTATGGATGGGCTTTTCGGCGCAAATACTCAAAAAGCTACCAAAAAAGTGGCTCAAAATGGTACTGATATAACGACGGAAATAGTTATCAGTTATATTGAAGCTCTAAATGGTACAAACAGAACAGTAAATATATTGCATTCGGATATTTGTCCTAGTTGCGAGGGTAAGAAGTTTATAAATGGAGCAAAATGCCCGCTCTGTAATGGTAGCGGAGAATCCTCCATACACAAAAAAATAAATGTAAAAATTCCAAAAAATATAAAAGAAAATGCAAAAATCCGTATTCCAAATGAAGGGAATAGAGGTTTAAATGGCGGCAAAAACGGTGATGTTTATTTAATCGTAAAAATAGAAAATGATGAAAAGTATAGTTATGATGGCTTAAATGTTTTCTTTGAAGAAATTATTTTTCCGCATGAAGCACTTTTAGGCGCCGAAATAGATGTAGAAACTCCTCAAGGAAAAGTTTCTATGAAAATTCCATCAGGCACTCATCAAGGACAAAAGTTTAGATTATCATCTCATGGGGTAAAGAATAATGAGGGTAAAATAGGTGATGCTATCGTCACGGTTAGAATAGATATCCCTAATGATTTGTCAGAACAAGAAAAAGAATTGTATAAACAAATTTCAAAAATAAATCATATTAGAAAAGGGTAAATAATGTTAACAGCAAAAATAAAAGAAGTTTTTACATCAATACAGGGAGAGGGACCATATATTGGCGTCAAACAATTGTTCATAAGGTTTTGCGAGTGTAATCTTAATTGTGATTATTGCGACACAGACTTTGTATCGCAGAATGTTAAAGATTATACCGTTCAAGAGTTGGCTAAAATGATAAATGCAGAGATTAATTTGCATTCTGTTGCATTAACAGGTGGGGAGCCTCTTTTACAAGTCAGATTTTTAAAAGAGTTATTATCGCTTATAAATGTACCGGTTTATTTAGAAACAAATGCGACATTGTCTGAAAACTTAGCTGAAATAATAGATGAGGTTGATATAGTTTCTGCCGATATAAAACTTGTGAGTTCATCTGGGATGAATACTTTTGAACAACATAAAAAGTTTTTTGAAACTTGTTTTGAAAAGCAAAAAGAAACCTTCATAAAAATTGTATTTGATAATAAACTATCAGATGAAGAAATTGCTAAAAGCGTTGATATAGCTAAGCAGTTTGATTATGATATCATACTTCAACCTAAAATGATAGGAAATAATTTTGCTTGTTCTCAAAAGGAAATTGAAGATATTTTTGAAAAATTCACATTACAATATAAGAAAACCCGATTGATACCACAAACCCATAAATTTTTGGGTGTCAGATAATTAGGAGAAAAAATGAAAATATTAATATCAAATGATGACGGAATAGCAGCGAACGGAATACGCGCTTTAGCAGAAGCTTTAAGTGTTAAGAATGAAGTTTATATGATAGCACCTGATAGAGAAAGATCAGCAGCAGGTCATTCTCTAACAATGAATACTCCATTAAGGGTAGAAGAGTTAGAACCGAAATTTGGTTTAAAACGTACTTGGGTAACTTCCGGTACTCCTGGGGATTGTATAAAAATTGGGCTTAGTGAAATATTGAGCGAAGAAGAAAAACCTGACTTGATAATTTCAGGGATAAACCATGGTCCAAATTTGGGTGTGGATATATTGTATTCAGGTACTGTGAGTTGTGCATTGGAAGGGGCAATGAGAGGGTATCCGAGTATTGCTGTATCGTTAGCCAGTATGAAATGTGAATATGAGGATTTTATTACGCCGGCAGAATTTATAGCTGATTTCATTCCAAATATTAAAAATATAGATTTTCCTAAAAAATCTATACTCAATATAAATATTCCTTGTATTCAAAAAGAGGATATAGCAGGAATTGCTATAACTAAGCTTGGTGATAGAATGTTTACTGATAATTATGATAAAAGAGTTGATCCTAGAGGAAAAACATATTATTGGTTAGCAGGTGAGTTTATTAAATTTGAAGAGGATGAAGCTACAGATATCAATGCTATACGCAGTAATAAAATATCTATAACTCCTGTAACTTTTGAAATGACTCATAAAAGTATTATGGCAGATTTGGAAAAAGCTTTTTGTCACGACGGATTTTGTGGTTGGACTTAATTTATAAATGATAAATAAATTAATTGAAAAAATAAAAAATAATTGGTTCGATTTTACTCTTTGGGCTATATGTATTTTGGGTGTATGGATAAGATTACATGTGTATTTATTTAATCGTTCATTGTGGATGGATGAGGCAGCGCTTACTAACAATTTAATGCAAACGCGTACAATTTTAAATAATATGAGTTATAACCAAGCTGCACCACCTTTGTTTAAGTTAATAACGTTGGAAATAATAAAACCATTTCAAACAGAAATGGGGTATGTTGAAGAGTATTGGTTAAGATTGTTGCCATTAATATGTGGTGTTTTATCAATATTTGTTTTTCTACTGATTATTAGAAAATTGTTTTATTCAAAAGTAGCTCAAATAATATCATAGATATTGTTTAGTTCAAATTATATGTTGATTTATTATTCATCAGAATTTAAACAATACAGTTCAGATGTTTTATGTGTGCTAATATTGATTTATTTAGCGTTAAAAGTTGATTTAAAAACATGTTCAAAAAAAATGTTTTTAATCTTATCCTTATTTTATGCTGGTGTATTTTGGCTATCACATGCTTCTCTTTTTGTTTTAGCTGCTTTATTACCGGTTAATTTTTTAGAATTGAAGAATGATTTATCGAAATTAGTAAAATTGTATTTACCTGCTGCTGTTAGCTTTATTGTGTTTTATTTTTTGCATTTAAGAACTGTTTCAAATAGTGATTTTATGCATGAATTTTGGGCAAATTATTTTATAAATAGTTATGAAAATTTAAAACATTCTTTGTGTAGTGTAGTTAATTCTCTTTTTTATCAAATACTCAATCCTTGGTTAATATTGTCAATAATTTTGTTAGGAATGGTTGTTTTAATTATTAAAAACAGACAAAAAATAGCTTTAATTCTGACATTGCCAACTTTTTTACTTTTATTGTTATCATACTTTGAAGTATATCCTTTTGCTTGTAGGTTGGTTTTTTTTGTTTTTCCATTAATGATAATTTATTATTGTTATTTATTGGAAGTAGCCGGTAGAAAGAAAATTTTCTTGTCTATAATAATATTAGCTCTTTATGTTGTTACATTAATTCCATATTTTTTAAAATATTCATACGTCATTACTAAGAGAAATATTTGGATTAGGGAAGAAATAAGAACTTTGTATGAATATATTGAAACAAGAATAGAGCCAGATGATATTATATTTATGGCAAATGATATGTGCTTGCAAAACCAGTGGTATATCAAAAAATTTAAGTTTAAAAATGAAATTATTGAAACTACAAATAAATATGAGATTCCCTTTGAATTGATGCAATCCGGAAAGAAGTATATGATAATATTTGATCATTATTGGAGAAAAGATAGGCAAAAAAACTTGATTAAGATTGTTAATTGGATAAATCAAAATGCAATTATTTTGAGACAATATGCTTATTACGAAAATTATGTTTTTTACGTTGAAAAACGGTGATTTGTAAAGTACTTGCCCGAAAAATTGATTGATAGTATAATTTCGGTGTAGAGGAGAGTTTATGACAACAACGATTGCTATTACAGGAAAAAGTGGCTCGGGTAAAACTACATTAACCAAAGGATTTTTATCACTTTTAAAAGAATATTATCCTGAAAAAACTATTTTGTTATTTGATAATGATCTTTCAAGTGAATTGGGACACAGTTTTGGAATGGATATAAGAAATACCATTTATGGTATTAGAAGTGGAAAACACGAATATAAAACTGGTATTCCTTCTAAAATGACTAAACAAGAGTATATTGAGTGGGCGTTAGAAGATATCGTTGTAGAAGTTGAGGAAAATGTAGATTTGGTAGTTTCATGGTTGGTCGCCTCTAAAGATTGTCGTTGTCCCATTACTCAGCAAATTAATGATGCAGTAACAAAACTTATAAATCGTTATGATTTTGTTATCTTTGATTGTGAATTTGACCTTAAATATTTAAGTCAGCTTGTTGATATCGATATTGATCTTACAATCATCACCGCTAATCCTACAGAAGAAGCTGTTCATCTAGCAAAGAGATTAGAAGAATTTAACGCTAAGTATGCAGCTGGCGGACAAATGGGAGTTGTTTTAAACAAAGTTAAAGGCAAAGAAACAGCTCAGCTATACGAAATACTGCAAAGATACAATCTTGAAACGCTAGGAGTAATCCCTTATGATGAAGAATTACAAAATAATAGCTCATCAAGAAACTCAAAATCTGTTACGGATGCAATA
>JAZTXF010000004.1:0-9829 GCA_045636305.1 Candidatus Gastranaerophilaceae bacterium
TATCGAACTCAAACCAAACGATACAGAAGCTTATATCGTACTAGGAGAAGCATATAAAAACAATGGACGATACGTAAATGCAATAAAAAGTTTTGAAACTGCTCTTGCCTTAGAACCGGACTCTGATTATGCAAAAAGAAATTTATTAGAAACAAAAAATTATCAACTTTCAATATATAATCCGAAAACAGCGTTAGCGGAAAAAAGAAAACAAGCACTTACAAATTTAAATTCAGCAATAAATATTGCACGAAACTATCTTCCTAAAAATTATTTTGAAAACTTAAAAGATATTAAAATAGATTTTGACACGACCGAATTAATGGGTGGGCAAAGTAACATTGCACAATATGAACACGCAAAAAGAAAAATTACAGTCACAAGTGACTATATTTGGGCACATCCTCAACTCGTTTGTGCCTACTTAATTCACGAATTTGTACACGCAAAAGACAATGACCCTTATACATCAATTACGGAAGAACAAGATGCTTATGAACAAGCCGCAAAATTTTGGGCCAAAACGCCTAAAAACATTAAAGACCCTGAAATGGACTATGTAGTTGAGTTATATCAACAATCCACACAAGCTCTCAAAGACCGAGTCGCTGAAATATACAAATTAAGAGATCCTGACATCTCTCAAACATCACCAAACCACCCAGCACAGAACAGCAATGCTTCTACATCCTTATCCGATGATACAAATGCTCAACCACTAAAACACTATAACGTAATAGCTTAAAATACGGTTGGTTTTGCTTTATTTTTAAATTTAGTTATAGATGATTGGAACAATAACTCAACATTACCTACAGGGCCGTTTCTGTGCTTAGCAATAACAACTTCAGCAGTTCCTTTGTTTTCACTGTTATCTTTATTGTAATATTCATCACGATAAATAAACATAACGATATCCGCATCCTGCTCAATAGCACCGGATTCACGCAAATCGGAAAGCATCGGACGTTTATCAGTTCTGGACTCCACAGCACGTGACAACTGAGAAAGAGCGATAATAGGCACATCCAATTCTCTTGCTAATGTTTTCAACCCCCTTGAAATAGCTGAAACCTGTTGGAACCTGTCATCATTAGAATTGCCTTCCATCAATTGCAAATAATCGATAACGATTAAAGCCAAATCCTTTTCCTGCATTACAAGTCTACGACATTTTGCACGAATATCCATAACTGTAACACCTGAAGTATCATCAATAAATATAGGTGCATCAGAGAACAAACTCATACAGGTTGTGAGTTTTTCCCAATCTGTAGACCCCATATTACCTGTTTTAAGCTTTTGTGAATCAACTTCCGCCTCAGAACACATCATACGTGAAACCAACTGTTCCTTAGGCATCTCAAGAGAGAAAATAGCAACGGGCTTACGTTCTCTTAAACCAACATGTTGAGCAATATTTAAAGCAAATGCCGTTTTTCCCATTGAAGGACGAGCTGCCAAAATAATCAAGTCGGATTTCTGCAAACCTGATGTCATATCATCTAAATCATAAAAACCTGTACTAACACCTGTTAAAGAATCTCTGTGATTATATCTGTATTCAATTTTGTTAAAAGTCGGCAACACCAAATCTCTAACAGATTCCAAATCAGATGTGGATTTTTGTTGAGCAATATCAAAAATAAGTTTTTCTGCGCTATCCAAAGTATCTTCCGTAGTTCTATTATCGTATGCCATAGCAACAATTTCAGAACCTGCGTTAATCAAAGAACGCTTAATGGCTTTTTCCTGAACAATCTTAGCATAATATTCAACGTTAGCCGTTGTAGTAACCGCAAGAGCCAAATCATTTATATATGCCCGCCCACCAACAACTTCTAATTTATCATCTTCTCTCAACATTTCTGAAACCGTAACAATATCTATCGCAAGATTTTCAGCATACAATTTTAAAATAGTTGAAAAAATAGTTTTGTGGGCAGGTTTATAAAAAGTTTCAGGAGAAAGATATTCCACAACCTTATTTAAGCACACAGGATTAGTAAGAATTGCACCAAGAATAGCCTCTTCTGCCTCAACACTTTGAGGTGGAAGTTTTAACATTGAAGCATCTTCAGTTTTTATTAAATTCGCAGACATAATTTCCCCTTTATTTAATTGTATTAAAACAATTAAGGAAATTCCACAAATATTAAGAATATTTTACTTAGCGAAAAAAAGTGTTATAATTAAACGTATGGAATATATAAGATGGTACGATGAAGACCCATATTTGTCTCCAATAATGAAAATTTTGGAAAAGCTTCCCACTGAAATACAAGACTCCATTGCGCAAGATCTTGTACAGCTCGTTATGAGCCTACACAACGGTCAAAATGATAACAAAATTGAATACTTAAATAAAAATTTACGCTCTACATATCGTCGTTGGTATGATAATAACCCTAATTTATTATCTTCCATTGAAATTTTAAAAACAGCAGATGAGCCGACCAAAAAAGAGATTTGCGAATCTGTATTAGAATTTTTGTTCCAAATACTTATACAGGAAAACTTAATAAATGACTAAAAGAATTCTTATAACCGGGGCATCTAAAGGCATAGGCAAAAGTATTACAAAAACTCTTGCTCAATCCGGCTATGAGATTTTTGTTTGTGCAAGGAATGAAGAGTTGCTAAAAAAAACAGCAAAAGAGCTTAATGTGGACTATTTCGTTTGCGATTTAACAAATGAAGAAGAATGCAAAAACCTAATTGACAAAATAGGTAAAATAGATATTCTAATCAATAATGCCGGAGGATATGTTTGGAGCCCTATAGAAAAAACAGAAACAAAAGATATTTCAAACTTAATTAATCTAAACATCAAAGCACCTTACTTGCTGGCAAGTTCGTGTATTCCTCATATGAAAGAACAGAAATGGGGCAGAATTGTCAATATTGGTTCAATTTCAGGTGTTGTAGGAGAAGCAAACGCATCTTTGTATTCAATGACAAAATCTGCACTAAACGGATTCACAAAAGCCCTAGCCTTAGAATTAGCCGAATATGGAATAACGGTAAATACAATTAACCCCGGATGGGTAGAAACAGAATTGGCAGAAAATGCAGTAAATGAAAGCGACTTTTCAGACCAAGAAATCAAAGATATGATACCTCAAAGAAGATTTATTGAACCAACAGAAATCGCAAATCTCGTAAAATACTTAATATCAGAAGAAGCCAAAGGGCTTACTGCACAAAATATTAGCCTTTGTGCCGGACTTTCTGCAGGCTAATTAATCAACTATACCAACATCTAAAGAATCACAAAGCCCATCCATTATATTTACATAATCTTCTTCAGGTAAAGTTGAAATAGTTAAAATTGCCTGATTCAAATAAGGATACTTATCATACCAACGACGCATATTTGATGCTTGATACAAACCCAAAACTCTATCCAACCCAATACTTAATGGTTGTTCTATATCTTCTTCCTTGTGAGCAGTTTTGATGGCACTAGCTACCCGCATAATATCATGTGCAATCTGGTACTGGCTTTTAAAATCCATTTTTTTTAACAACTTAAAGGCCTTTTCCGTTCCATCATGCTTATCATACCATCGCTTATTGTTTGCCATTTTTCCCCCTCACCTTTATCTTTATTATACCTTCCTTTTTTAGTTTAGCAACAATTTTACATTATATCTCATTTAGTTTAAACTTTTATATATAAATAGTTTATTGTGGAGGAAAAAATGAAAGGTCTTAAAATCGCTGGTTTAACTTTAATTTCAATAATTTTAATTATTTATATATCATTCTTGTTTATATTACCAAACGTCATAAATATAAATGCCTTTATGCCGGAAATAAATAAAGCAATAAAAGAGCTATCAGGCCTACAACTAGATATTAAAAATGCTAAATTAAAAACTAGCTGGAATATGCAAGCCAAAATTCTATTAAATGATGTCACTATAAAATACCCTAATAATAAAACTTTTTTGAGTGCAAAAACAAGTGAAGCAGGACTAAAACTCTTGCCTCTTTTTACATTAAAAATCGAACTTGCACCAATTAAAATCGAAAACCCAAAACTACTTATTAATATCGAAAAAGATGGCAGATATGATATAGAAAAATTTGCATCAGAATTAATCAAAAATACACAAACCCCTCAACAAGAAACCTCTCAACCTCAAACATTTCCAATTAAAATATCAGAAAACATGCCTGATATCATTCTTGAAAACTACAATATTGAATTAAAAGATACCCTTCACAACGAAAATCTGATAGTAAAAGGTCCGGAATTTAAAATTACAGATTTCAAACTTAATAATAAAATTAAAATTTTAACCTCAGGAGATATTAGTGTAAATAATAAAAAACACGCAACATATAATGCACAAATAGAATCATTTTTACCGCAAGTTACAAATACACAAACACCCCAAACACCAATAGAAATACCTCAAATAACATATAACCCGATACCTGTTATAAAAAAATATAACTTTGGAGCAAATATAGATACAAACCTCAAAATTTCTGAAAAAAATAATGAAATTTTTATAAAAGGTTACCTTAATGCCGATAAATTAAATTACAAAATACAAGGCAACAATATAGATAAAAGCTTTATAAAACTTGGTTTTAACGGCACGACAATTGATATTGATTCAAATTTATATGTAGATAAAACAGAAAAATTTACAATTAATGGTTTATTCAAAAGCGGTAAAAAACAATATATTGACCTAAAAATCTTGTCTAAGAAAATAGATTTAGTGGATATCCAAAGAATAATCATTGCTCTTTTAGACATAGCTAATATCAAAAATGATATTGCTCAGTTAAACATTACGGGCTGGTTGGATTCAGATTTCAATATCAAAAGCGATATGAAAAAAATCCAATCTTCCGGATATTTGAAAGTTGAAAATGCAAATATAAAACATTCTAAACTTCCGCTTGCTATCAACTCTATAAAATCAGACATAGACTTTAATAACAATAAATTAACAATAAAAAACACATCTGCATTGATAAATAATGCACTATTCAACCTCACCGGACAAATAGATACAAATGCAAATGCGGACATTAAAATTTCAACGGATAAACTTCCTATAAATCTTTTATACGAAGCTTTTGCCCCTATAGAAACAAAAAAAACTATATCTATTAATAACGGATTACTTTCTCTTAACGCAATAATAAAAGGAAAATTAGATAAAATTGAACCTAAAATAGACTTAACCCTAGATAACTTAAACGTAAAAGAAAAAACAATTGGCGCAAACGTAAAAATTGCAAATACACTAGTCAATTTGACTGCTAATACAAAAGGTGAATTTAAAGGTTCAGCAAAAGCAACCAATGCATCAATTTCAATTACAGAGCCAAAAACAATAATCCAAATGCCAATTGGAGAACTTCTTTTTGATACTCAAAATATAACAATAAAACCATCAGATATAAAACTTGATAACTCTAATTTCTCTATAGATGGAGTTGTAAAAGATTATATAAATAAACTTAATGCACAAATCAACGTAAACGGAAAATTTGCCTCAACTGATACTCTAAAATATCTTCCCAAAGAAGCAAGAACACTAATAAAAACTCAAGGTTATTTGCCTATCAAAGCAAAAATCACATCCGACGGCAAAAATACAAATATTCTTGGACAACTATATGCTGACAAAATAAACTATATATCAGTCCTTGATATAAGCAGCATTAAAAACAAACCAAGTATAATAAATGTTGATATCAATACTGACGGAAACTCACTAAAATTAATTGATTGCAGTTTTTACGGATTAAATACACCCATTTCACTAACTAATAATTTTAAACAAAATCTAAACTCCTCATTTAAAATTGCAGGAATAGATGGCAAAATCGGACAATTAACCTCAAAAGCACCAACACTGCAAAACATAAAAATTGTAACACCTAACCCAATTACAGCCTCAATTCCAGGGTTCGCTAACTCAGCGCTAAACCTTAAAGCAGATATGACAATCTCAGGAACAACTCTTGCACCAATTATAAAAGGAGCTGTTTCCATACCAAATATAACAATTCCTGATTTTAAATTGTCAGGAAAAAATATAAATATTGACTTTGCTAAAGATACTATAACAGCCAAAAGCCCTTCCATAGATATAAACGGTTCACAAATTGCTTTTTCAACCGTTATAGATTCAAACTTTGGCAAATACACAACTATCAAAGACTTAACTATAACATCACCATATATTGATGTAGATAAACTTTTGGCTGTACTTGAATCAATGCCTCAAAACAATGTTGCCCCAAGCGCAAGCATCCCTGTAATAATAGAAAAAGGATACGGCAAATTAACTAAAGTAAAGTCCGGAAACTTAGTTGCAACTGATGCATCCGCCAACTTTAATCTTAAAAGCAACATATTTAAATTAACAAACCTAAAAGCTACAGCCTATAATGGAATCATAGCAGGAAATATAGATTATAACATTCCTTATGAAACAATCAAAGCTAATATTCAAGGTAGAAACCTCGACTCAAACCCTGCAGTTACAGCTATAACAGGGCTAAAAGACCAACTTCAGGGAAAACTTGATTTTGATGCCAATATTTCAATGATGGGAATGGTTTATGAACAACAAATGAAAACACTAAAAGGTAATGTATCATTTGCAATAGGTGAAGGACAAATGGGCTCACTTGGAAGACTTGAACATTTCATATATGCATCAAATATGATTTCACAAAAATTTGCAAGCTCAACGCTTAATTCAATAATTCAAACACTTGCCCCCAAAAATACAGGTAAATTTAACTATTTGAAAGGAGCTCTTACTTTTAATAACGGTTGGGCAAAAATAAACCCTATACACTCAGGTGGCCCCCAAATGAGCCTGTATATTACCGGCGATTTTAACATACTTAATAATTATGCAAAAATTGAAATATTAGGTAGAGTCGCAAATGAAATAGTTAGCGTCATGGGGCCAATAGGCAATATGTCAGTAAGTAAATTATTAAGTAACTTCTCAAGTTTTGGCTCTAGCGCATCTAGTATACTTAATAGTTATAACGCGATAAAAGATGCAAACACAATTGCAAAAGTACCTCAACTCATACCTGAAAGCAAAGATACAAAACAATTCCAAGTTATTATAGACGGAAATGTTCAAAAACCGACAGCAGTAAGGAGCTTTAAATGGATTGCATCAGAAGCCGAAGTAAATGCGGCAAAAGCACAACTTAATACAACGATGCAAAACCTAATTCCAACACAGCTAAAAAATGTATTGCAATCAGCTACCAATAAAAAAGAACAAACAACCACCCAATCAATTGGTGATACATTAAAAGATGCAGCAAAAAATGCAGCAACAGAACAACTAAAAACTATTTTGCCAAACTTTTGGGATAGCATTGAATAAAACTATAATCAAATCTATTGTGGTGGACTTTAGTCCACCCAAGCGCAACCCTGCAGCCAGTATGGTGCAATAAATTGCACCTTGAATTGCCGCCATTTAGGGGGATTTTCAGACGGGCGAAAGCCAGGAGAGCGAAAACACCGAGCCGACAAGGGCAAAGCCTGCAGGTGAGGCAGTTCGATCGTAAAGAAAATCCAAGTCAACCAACCCCTCATCCTTGCAAACGAGTGAAACGAGCCAGTAGAGTACAACAAGTCAATTAAAAATGGGATGCTACACTCGTAATTCAGAGGGAGAGCATTAATTGAAACCATTCTCAAAAATCCCGACCGACTGATGAATCTCTGAGGCATAGCCGAGGCACGATTTTCTTCTTTTGCGAAAACGCTACGCATACAGACTCAATCATCCTCGTTTCACTGCGGTGTTTCGCTTTGTATCGCAACTTCGTTGCTCGTTCTCGCCTTTCTCGAAAAAAAGACCGCCAAACTTTCGTTTGTCGGTCCTTATTAGCGGAAGACGGGGCTCGAACTCGCAACAACCTGCTTGGAAGGCAGGGACTCTACCAATTGAGTTACTTCCGCAACCTGTATCTAAAATATACAATAAACCTTTTTAAATTTCAACCCACTCTGTAAAATCACTTGAAAAATTTTTAACGAATAATTTTACAAAAGTTAACTTTTAATTCAAAAAAAGCAATTATTACTTTAAAAAAAACTTTATTAATACAGAGTAGCTATATACTAGAGGAATGTATGCAAGAACACGAACTAAACACAATTATGGGCGTAATTTCAGACCCAATACATAACGTTTATAAATTAAATTCAAGAAAAGATATTGAAGAAATTCAACGAATGGTTCGCATTTTTAAAATCAATGAAGAACAAAAAATCAAACACAAAATGTTCTCTATCAAAAACCTCGCAACGTTTAAATTAGTTTTAAGTAATAATTAAAATTCTATAAAAAAAACCCGAAGTAAAAACTTCGGGTAAATATTGCCATCATCAGTTAATAAAAACTTGATTAAACGAGTGACAAAGCAACTTGTGGAGCTTGGTTAGCTTGTACCAACAGTGAAGCTGCTGATTGTTGCAATATCTGACCGTTAATATATTCAGAAGATTCTGCCGCAACGTCTGCGTCCATAATCGTTGATTTAGAAGATGTTAAGTTTTCAATTGTTGTTGTTAAAGATTGAGATGTTGAATCCAATCTGTTTTGGACTGCACCGATTGCTGTTCTTCTGTCTTGAATAGCCTTTAATGCTGTATCTACAGTTCCCACATATGTTCTAATAGCATCATTTTCAGCATTCGCAGCGAATGTAGCACCTAAGCCTAAAGTATCTGACGTTGCATCACCAAATACACCAGTTACTGTGATAACATCATTATCTGTAGCATTAGCACCTACTTGCAATACTATTTCATCAGGAGCATTCGTACTCAATAATTCTTTACCATTGTATTGAGAAACAGAAGCTGCTCTATCAATCTCTGCTTTACGTGCATCAATTTCTGCAATAATTGCTGCCATTGAATTCTGATCGTAAACACCGTTTGCTGCAGTCAATGCCAAATCTCTTATACGCATAAGGTTGTCTTGAATAGATACCAAGTCACCTTCTGCTACCGCTAACATATCGTTACCCATCTGAACGTTCTGTTGTGCTACTTTTGAACCCCTAATGTTTTTGTCTAATGAAGTTGCAACATACAATCCTGCAGCATCATCTTTAGCTGAGTTAATTTTGTAACCAGTTGTCATTCTTTCCATTGCCTGGTTCATTTTGTTTGTTGCTGTTGTTAAGTTGTTTTGAGCAATTAATGCCGGTACGTTTGTTTGTACTACGATTCCCATTTTGAATCTCCTTTCAAATATCTACTACATCCATGTACTGAGTGTTTTTTTCGTAGAAAAACAAGTCCCAAAATTTCTTGATGAAGGCTTGACATTTTCACCACAATAGGCTACAATGTCCCTACTGACAAGGCTTTTCAGTTCTTTTCTTTTTCTATATTTACATACTACAAAATTTTTTATTCATTGTGAATTGAAAGAAAGTACAAACTTTTTTATACCTAAGTACAAAATTTCTACAACTTTAGTTTAAATTTGATAATTTTTTAATCAAAAAGCATGCTTTTGGGTCAAAAATTTCATATAAATTAGAAAAATAAACCGGTAAGGTACAATAAATTACACCTTAAATTCATACCCAAAATATTACAAATTGTAAACACGAGTTTTTTCAAGCCCAGAGCAGAATACAGCCATCCCATTCCATTCTATTAGGAAATTTTAATTCCTCTACTGACTTTATACAAATATGTAACAAAAGTTTTACAAAAGAGAAGAAATTAGTTAGAAAAGGAGTTTACACTATGACAACAACAAACACAATTCCAACTTCCCTACCAGCCGTA
>JAZTXF010000005.1:0-16008 GCA_045636305.1 Candidatus Gastranaerophilaceae bacterium
TTAAATCCTGTATTTTGTGAAGGAGAAGAGTCAACCTTTGAAAAATCATTTTTCTGAGCATTAGCGTTAACAATATTTTCTATTAATCTAACAATTTTATACTGTTCCCCATTAACAATATCCAAATTTATTTTAGGGGAATAAACATCAACAGTTGATATTCTAACAGTCAAGCCCAATAATGCAGGTAAATAAATTCTTGTTTTTACCGTTTCAACGGAAGCCAACTCTGAACCATCTAAAAACTTAATATTTAACTCACTAAGTTTAATCCCAGCCTCTAACCACGCAGTGGTGTCAATTTTTATATCTGAAAAATCTATGTCTAATTTTGCTTGTTCTTTTACCAATTGCTGAACCATCGGTTTATATTGATTTAAATCAATTACTCTAGGCAGAACGAATAAAAACACTAAATATAACAGCAATAAAACAGAAACAAGTGCAATTCCAAATATTTTTATAAATTTTTTCATAATAATATCCCCAACTAATTCATAATAATAAATTACAGCAAAATAAGCAATTTAAACACCAAATGTGAAGTTTTATATATTATAAAGCTAATTGAGTACCAACCAAAAATCTATGAGTATCCGTAGTGTTTTGATTTTTGCAATAGATATAATTTAATACAAGTTTCAAAGCCTGTCCCTTAACATAATAATTTATGCCGGTGGAATATTCCTGTCTGTTATTATGAGAAATTTTCTTGTCCGGATTAAACTCATCATATCTTGCTACTAATTCTATTTTAGGGGTCACCTGATATCCTGCGGCTGCATACCAGCCCTGACGTTTTTTAGAAGTCAATCCGGTTCCTCCGTTAGAACCATCTGCATCAGCAAATTCTGCTCTAAGCCACATTTTTTTATACTCATACCCAACATTAGCTCCTGTGACAAAAAAATCTGTTGAATTTCTTTCTCCGGAAACCAAACCTCCACCGACCACAAAATTTCCAAATTTATCCCCAATATTTGCAAAAGGCTTAAAATTAACCCATCCATTAAATTCCGTACCCGGCATAAACTCTGAGAACTCGGTATCTGAACTATATCCTCCAATATCATAATCCACCAGAATATAATCCCCTCGAACTCGTACACCGACTTTTCTTGCATTTCCAAAATGTCTGGAAATTTGAGCTCTTGTTAACAAAGGTAGCGTATAAGGAGATTGTGCCCCCTCTATCCCCACACCAGTTCTAGAGTTACCAAAAAGTATAGCATGATGAGGGACTCTTCTTGTTTGAATATAAGCATCTCTAACAAACCTATTCCAAAAACCTGTTGTTGAATTAGGCGTAGCATCTAACATCAAACGAAAATCTTCCTGCCCTCCTCGCATTTTACCATCCAATAATACATTAACAAGTCCCGCTCTAAACTTTGTATCAACATCGTGCCCTTCTTCAAATGTCAAATCCATATTCGACTGAACAACACCCCATATATGCATTTTCTCTATAGGTCCAGTTTCAAAATCTTTTGTTAAATAATTAGAAAAAAGACTGGTCGGTACCTTATTGGTTTCTATTTGTAAAGAATAAACATTTTTTATAATATTTGTTGTCTTTTCATAAAAAGAAAAATTTTGTACGGTTGGCGCTTCCAATGGCAAATTAATACTGTTCTCTTCTTCCAAAAAAACCGGTGATTCATAAACACTTTTTGTATCATATTCCGAATAATCATATTCTTCTTCTATATTTACAACAGGCACTATTGCTTCTGCAGAATTTATTAATAATAAGAATATAAAAAATAATATAATTTTAATCTTTTTCACTTTTTAAATCGACTAATTCAAATTGATTGCTCTTTTTAAAAGATTAGCACAAAAAATAAAAAAACTAATATTATAAATTTTTCTTGACTCAATTTTTTGTTAGCAATATAAAAGAGTTATAAGCCATTACAGCCGAAACAACATTAAGGGTAAAAACAAAACCTGTGCTTTTTCGAATGCAAATTGGACAGAATTCGTTTTAAAGGTATGAAAAGACATGAATATATTTTTCCTTGGAATTATTATTTTATTTTTGAATAATATGGTTACATTTTTTACCTCTCAAAAATACAAATCTATCGTAACAAGTATACTTACGGGACTTTCTTCATTTCTGTGCTGTACTCCCGCCATAAGCAGTATTTTTAATAATCATACAATTTCTCAATCATTTAATTTCAACCCGATATACGGAGAAATAAATTTTGAAATAAATCAAATTAGTGCTTTTTTTATCATTATAATCAGCATTATGAGTCTTTTGGCTGTTATTTACGCAAATGGCTATCTCGAACCATACAGACAAAAAGGTAAAAACCTAAATGCTCATTTAACTTTTTTATCAACATTGATTGCATCTATGTATTTAGTTGTAACAGCACAAAATGCATTAATGTTTCTTATATGTTGGGAAATAATGTCCCTAAGTTCATTCTTCCTTGTTATTTTTGAAAACGAAATTAAATCAACTATCAAAGCAGGTATAAAATACCTTATTTTTATGCATATTTCTGTTTTATTCATAATTATTGCATTCGCACTATGTGCAATTAATGCAGGAAGTTTTAATTTTGCGGATTTTAATACAACACTAATAGAAAATTCAAATTTGGCAAATATCGTTTTTCTATTAGCATTCGTTGGCTTTGGCACAAAAGCAGGCTTTGTACCTTTTCATAACTGGTTGCCGGATGCTCATCCCGCAGCACCGAGTCATGTCAGTGCAATAATGTCGGGTGTTATGATAAAAATGGGGATATACGGAATTATAAAAATGTGTTTATTAACAGGCACACCTTCCAAACTAATAGCATACACCGTTCTAACCGTATCTTTATTTACTGCACTTTATGGTGTATTATACACTGTTACTCAGTTAGATATCAAAAGATTACTGGCATATTGCAGTATTGAAAACATTGGTATAATTGGCTTAGGGTTGGGAATAGGGTTAATAGGTCAAGCGTACCAAAACTCAATAGTAACAATTCTCGGGTATGCAGGAGCCTTTCTTCATATCCTAAATCACTCAATATTCAAAGAATTGTTATTTCTTGCAGCAGGCTGTGTATATCTAAAAACGCACACCAGAGATATGGAGATATTAGGTGGTTTAATCAAAAAATTACCAATAACCGCAATATTATTCTTAATTGGTGCTGTTTCAATATGCGGTTTACCACCTTTCAATGGATTTATTAGTGAATTTTTAATATATTACGGAACACTAAAAGGACTTAGTATAAACAATTTCTTTAGTGCGACTACATTAATTTTTGCACTTTCCGGACTAGCCTTTGTCGGAACTATAGCACTTTTAGCCTTTACAAAAGTTTTTAGCATAACCTTCTTAGGGCAAGCGCGAAGTGAGCAAGCAAAAGCACCTTGCTCTGAAGTAACAAAAACAATGCTAATTCCAATGGGAATTATGGCTTGTTTCACTCTTTTAATCGGATTATTTCCTCAACATTTATTCAACTTTATATGTATTCCGATTAACACATTTATTGATACATCAATATTACAACCAACCACTATTAATATACTTTCTCAAATTTCGCAATTTATTTTCATATTTATAATCACAATAATTTTATTAATTACGTTAAGATTTAAACTTAGCAAAAAAGTAGAGCATCATGAAACTTGGGGTTGCGGATACGACAATCCGAATACACATATGCAATACAGTGCATCCTCATACACAAGTCCTTTTTTGGCAATGCTAAAACCTCTATTTAAAAAAATATTTGACATACAAAGACCTAAAAAACTATTTCCAAAAAATGCACATTTTAGCTTGCATATTGATGATATAGAAGAAGCATATTTAATTAATCCTATAATTAAATATGATGAAATGTTCTTGTCTAAATTTGAAAAAATTCAGAGCGGAAATATACAAGATTACATAAAATACGGACTTTTCTTCTTAATTTTATTAATTATAGGATGCTTTTTTATCGGATAAACCAAAGGATACAAGATGTTTGAAATATTTTTAAATTTAATAACAATTTTAATTATTCCATTCCTAATGATTGGGACAATAAAAAAAACAAAAGCCTTTTGGGGCGGACGAAAAGGACCATCTGTTTGGCAACCTTTATACGATTTTATAAAGTTATTAAAAAAGGGCTTTGTAATTAGCAATACAACATCTTTTATATTTAAAATAGCACCTATAATCTCAATTTGTACAATTTTTTCAGCGGCTTTATTTGTTCCTCTTGCAAACGGTCAAGCTTTTATTAATATAGAAGCCGGATTCATCTTATTCGCTTATATAATGGGACTAGGCAAATTTTTCGCATTAATTTCTGCAATGGATACAGGAAGCAGTTTTGAAGGAATGGGGGCTTCAAGAGAGGCTAGCTTTAGTTCTATTGTTGAACCGGCATTTTTTATGATAATGGCATCAATCATCGCTCTTAGCGGCAATCATTCTTTCGGTAGCTTAAAAGAAATACTCAATAATGCAGGAGGATATGGAATTTTAATTATAACCTTTGCTACTGCTGCATTATTTTTAATGATACTAATTGAATGCTCAAGAGTCCCTGTTGATGATCCAACAACACACTTAGAACTAACAATGATACACGAAGTTATGATTTTGGATAACTCAGGTAGTGATTTGGCGTTATTTACTTGGGGAAATTCAATAAAAATGTTTTTAATATCTTCATTAATTGCAAATCTGGTTCTTCCTCAAAACCTTGGTTTTTGGGAATTTGTCGGAGCTTATATAGCGATAATGTTTTTAATTGCAATCATGATAGGTACTGTAGAATCATCAATGGCTAGGATAAGAATGACGCATGTTTTTGAATTCGTTTTTATTATGAGTTCTTTTGCATTAATTATTCTGTCTTTAGTAGTCGCAAAAATGTTTGGAGCTTAGAATTATGGAAAAAGGATTTATAATACTTTTTGGATTAACAATGTTATATATAGCATCAACCAGCAGAATAATTACGCACATAAGATTATTGATTGCTCAAGGTATTTTACTTTTTCTAATCTGTTGCACAAATTTTGAACATTCAAATTTTTTAAACTTAGCATTCCTCATTATTGAGACATTACTTGTTAAATCAATAATCATACCGGTTTTTCTAAGAAAAATATTAAAAAAAACAGGTTCAAACAGAGATTATGCACCAAATATTCCACACTTTTATTGTCTTGTGATTGCAAGTACAATTTTGCTTTTATCATTTTTAATATCTAACCATTGGGTTGCGACAATCAAGTTGATATCACCAACTCATTTCGCGATTTCTGCAGCGACAATAATTATAAGTCTTTGGCTAATTACAATAAAACATCACATAATATCAAATGTTCTTTGTTTTATAACAATGGAAAACGGAATATTTTTATTATCTCTTTCAATTGCAAAAGAAATGCCTATGTTAGTAAATATGGGTGTTTTACTGGACGTATTTATCGCCGTTTATATATTAGGTCTTTTCGTAAATGCTATTAACAAAGAATTTCATGACCTTGAAGTGTCACATTTGTCTGATTTAAAGGATTACAACAATGATTAAAACTATTTTATTATTTCCAATAATTTCAAGCATATTAATGTTTTTATTAAAGCGAGAATGGTTTGACAAATTTATGCTAAATGCATATGCTATAATTCATTTTATAATAACAATATTTTTAAGCTTTTTTGCAGAAACCAATATTAATAATATACAATATTTTTCCATTGACAATACAAACAAAATATTCTTATTGGTTTTGTCCTTCATATTTTTGATGGTTACTATTTTCAATAATTCATACATAAACTTATTAACAGTTTCAAAAGAACGCATAAGAAAATATATTTTCATGATTCTTATTTTTGTACTGGCAATGACAGGTACAATTCTTAGTTCAGATTTAGGAATTGCTTGGATATTTATAGAAGCAACAACATTATCCAGCGCATATCTTATTTATTTTAATAAAACAAAACATGCAATCGAAGCAGCTTGGAAATATGTTTTTATTTGTTCTATAGGAATATCCCTGGCTTTTGTTGGCTTAATTTTATTAAATATTGCTGCGGGAGAAATAAACTCGTTAAACTATAATACACTATACGAAAATGCACAAAATTTTGACACTTTTTGGCTAAAACTTGCTTTTGTATTTATGCTATTTGGTTTTGGCGTAAAAATGGGACTTGCTCCAGGTCATTTTTGGTTACCTGATGCTCACTCAGAAGCACCTTCACCAATATCGGCGCTTCTTTCAGCAACACTTCTAAACTCTGCTTTTTTAGTAATAATTAAAGTTTTTAAAATAATGACTATCGCAGAAGCAGATTCATACGCAAGACTTATTATGATGATAATGGGATTTGCTTCTTTATTTATTACGGCTGTTTTTGTTTATCACATAAAAAACTATAAAAGAATGCTCGCATACTCTTCCATTGAAAATATGGGAATTTTAGTAATAGGAACTGCATTGGGTGGTATAGCATACTACGCTGTTATCCTTCATTTAATAGGACATTCTTTGGCAAAAGCATCCTTCTTCTTAACAGCAGGAAATATTCTTGAGCTTTTTAATTCAAAACGAATTAAATCTATCAAAGGATTAATACAAGCAGATGCAAAAAGCGGATGGCTATGGATTTCTTCATTCTTAGCGATTTGTGCATTTCCAACATCTGTTTTATTTATAAGTAAATTTCTTATAATAAAAGAAATGCTTATTCAAAAGAACTTTATACTCTGTGGCTTTTTTGCATTATTATTAACTATAGTACTTTACGGAATTGGCAAAGTAGCTATAAAAATGGCATTTGGAGAAGAAAGTACTGATAAAATGCCAATAACAAAAGAAAACAAATTAAAACTCAATTTCGGAATGTATATACCCCAAATAATTATGTTAATTATTGTATTTACTATAGGAATATATATTCCACCATTTTTAAATAACATTATAAACTACACGCTCGCAGGCTTTTAATTTCTAAAGGACAACAAGATGACAAACTGGATTAGAATAAAAAACAACTCAAAAATAGAAATTTCTAAAATTCCAACTTTGGATATAACAGAGTTGCGCAATGCCATTTTAGAAGAAAAAAAACGACCAATTGCATTTTTTGGACAAAATATACAAGACAAAATAAAATTATATGTAGCCTTAGCAGATGACCCAAATGCAGAAATTTTAATTTCATCAGCAATTTTTGATTCTAAAGAAGAAAAATATGAATCTATTACAAAAGAAATTCCTGCTTTCCATATCTTTGAAAGAGAATTTTATGAAGAATGCGGAATAGAACCGATTAATCATCCTTGGTTAAAACCGGTTAGAAACAATCAAAAAAATTACAACTTCTTTGAAATGAAAGGAGAAGAAGTCCATCAAGTTGCAGTCGGGCCAATACATGCAGGAGTAATTGAACCCGGTCATTTTAGATTTATGTGCAATGGTGAAAATGTATATCACCTAGAAATTATGTTAGGTTATCAACACAGAGGTGTAGAAACTTTAATGTTGAAAACCCCATCTAACCAACTTGCTGAGTCAATTTGCGGAGATAGCGTAATTGCTTACAATACAGCATACTCCAATGTAATAGAATCTCTTAAAAATATTGAAATTTCAAATAAAGCACAACTTATCAGAAAAATTGCACTGGAAATGGAACGAATTGCCATCCATATAGGAGATTTGGGTGCAATTTCAGGAGATATTGCATATTTAATGGGTGCCTCTGTATTTGGTGCAACAAGAACACTTGTCATAAATACTATGTTGGATTTTTCCGGCAGCAGATTTGGCAGAGGTCTAATAAAAGTAGGTGGAGTGAATTTTGACCTTCCCAAAGAAAAAACGGAACAAGCTAAAACTATATTTAAAAAAGTGGAAAAAGATGTTGTAAGAATGTGTGAAACTATGCTTAAAAACACCTCTGTTATGTCCAGATTAGAAAAGACAGGAACAGTAAGCACGGAAAGAGCCAAAGAAATTGGATTAGTCGGAATGGCAGCAAGAGCTTGTGGTGTTGATATTGACAGTCGATTTGATTTTCCAGACAAATGGATTAAAAAGCTTAAATTTGAAAGAAATACAAAACTAGGAATAGGGGATGTTAATTCTCGTTTTAAACTTCGATACAAAGAAATTAAAGAATCATTCAAAATGATTAGACAAATGTTTTTAGAACTAGAAAATTATCAAAATGAACAAATTTGTGTTTCTATTAACAGTCAAAATGAACAAAATTCTTTTGCAATATCTATAACTGAAGGATGGAGAGGTGAAATTGTACATATTGCAATAACTGACGATAATGGAAATTTAATTCGATACAAAATAAAAGATCCATCCTTCAATAACTGGTTTGGTCTTGCTCTTGCCGTAAGAAATAATGGAATATCAGACTTCCCGTTATGCAATAAAAGTTTTAATTTATCGTATGCCGGAAATGACTTATAATTAAGGAATATATATGTTTGACACACTGAAATCAAGAATCTATCAAGGACAACAATTTATAAAAGATATAAAAAAAGCAGAGATGAAAGATGCTTTTCGAGGTTTTCCTATCATTAAAAATATTGAAGGAGACAACATTGAAGATTGTAAAAATACTTGTCCAACAGGGGCATTAAGTATAAATCCATTATCAATAGATATGGGTAAATGCACATTCTGCGGCGCTTGCCAAAATATTTGCCAAAAAGGCTCAATTAGTTTTTCTAATTACTATAAATTATCAACCACTAAAAGGGAAAATTTAATAATTACTGACGCCATTACAACTCAACATTTTGAGGACATAGCAATTTCAACAAAAAAGGAAATAACATCTATATTTTCAAAATCATTGAAACTTAGACAAGTTTCAGCTGGTGGTTGCAATGGTTGCGAAATGGAATTAAATGCTTGCTCAAATGTTAACTTTGATATGGGACGTTTTGGAATAGATTTTGTCGCATCTCCTCGCCACGCTGACGGCATTGTCATAACAGGACCAATTACTAAAAATATGGCTTATGCACTTGAAGATTGTTATAAATCCATACCTAATCCTAAAATAGTTATTTTGTGTGGAGCATGCGCTATTTCAGGCGGTGTATTTCAGGATAGCGAAGAAATTAATAGAGAATTTTTAAACAAATATCCGATTGATCTATATATTCCAGGCTGTCCTGTACATCCATTAACCTTTATAAATGGTGTTTTGAGCCTGATAAGAAACAAACAATAATTCTGCTTTATTGACACAAATTTGTTATTATTATATCATTTTTTATATTGGAGTAAAAAATGATAAAAAACAAAAATATTAGCCGAAAAAAAGTTTTTAAATTTTCAATTTTTTTTCTTACTAAAGTCAAATTTTTTATTTTAGAACAAATTGCAAAACTAACAGCTAAACAAAAAAAAAATTTAATATATTCATCGTTGGTGATGTTTGTATTTATAATAGCCCTTGCAACTATTTATTCTGTTTTAAACCCCGGCGAAAAAATTCCTAAAGAAATTTTCCAAAAAACAACAGAACAAGATTCCTTATATAAAACAATTTATGCAGATAAAAAAGTTACATACATAAATCTTAAATACCAAGAACTTGATATAGCAAACATCATAAAAGCAAATGCTGAAACCAGCTTGGAAAACAAAGAATTTGACGGTCAATACTACCTTTACATAGACTGGAACAAAAGTCCCGGATGCGGAATAAACGAAGAAATATGTGCGCATAAATTTTTTAGCACAAACTGTCCTGAGGCATGTATTATAAATCCTACCCAAAAAAGATATATTAAAACTTCCTTTAATTTACTTAAAAATAAATTAAATCGATACAAAACTTGGTAAATGACAAAAAATGATAACAATTATCGTTTTTTCCGCTTTTTCTTATATATCTTGAAAATATATTAAGAAAATATTTGATTTTTTAAAGAAACATGCTATAATGACTTAACTAGCATGAAATAAAAAATTAAAAGGAGGTTATAATGACAACTCAATTGTTGTTAAATAGAGAAACTAGCAGAATAAATGTATCTGAATTTATAAAAAACAATTATACACCATATTATGGTGATGACAGCTTTTTGTGTGGACCAACAGAAAGAACCCGCAAAATGTGGGATACGGTTAGCAAACTAATGATTGAAGAAAGGGCTAAAGGTGTTCTTGATGCAGATACATCAACACCATCAAGCATAACATCACATGCCCCCGGATACATAGACAAAGAAAATGAAATAATAGTAGGACTACAAACAGACGCGCCTCTAAAAAGAGCAATTATGCCAAACGGCGGATACAGAATGGTAGAAGCATCTTGCGCAGCATATGATTTACCGGTAGATGAAGAACTAAAAACAATCTACACAAAATACAGAAAAACACACAATGACGGCGTTTTTGATGCGTATACTTCTGCAATGAAAAAATGTAGACACTCTGCAATCATAACAGGTTTGCCTGATGCGTACGGAAGAGGCAGAATCATTGGTGACTACAGAAGAATCGCATTATATGGTATTGATAGACTTATTGAAGAAAAACAAAACGATAAACTTGCTCTTGAAGATAAACCGATGAATGAGGAAAATATCCGTTTAAGAGAAGAGCTTAGTGAACAAATCAGAGCACTTAAAGATATGCTCGTTATGGCAAATTCTTACGGAATTGATATTTCAAAACCTGCAGAAAATTTTAAAGAAGCTGTACAATTTACTTATCTTGGATATTTGGCGGCGATTAAAGACCAAAACGGTGCTGCTATGTCTTTAGGTAGAGTTTCAACGTTCTTGGATATTTACGCAGAACAAGATTTAGCAAACGGGACAATTACCGAAGAAGAAGCGCAAGAAATCATTGATGATTTTATTATTAAATTAAGAATGGTCAGATTCTTGAGAACGCCTGATTACAATGCATTATTCAGCGGAGATCCTGTTTGGACAACCGAAAGTATTGGTGGCATGGCTCTTGATGGAAAAACTCTTGTCACAAAAACTTCTTTCAGAATGTTACAAACATTGGTAAACCTTGGACCGGCACCGGAACCTAATATGACAGTACTATGGAGTACAAAATTACCACAAGGATTTAAAGATTATTGTGCAAAAATCAGTATAAACACAAGTGCTGTTCAATACGAAAATGACGACCTAATGAGAAACATGTTTGATAGCGACGATTATGCTATTGCTTGTTGCGTATCTCCACTTATCATAGGCAAAGAAATGCAATTCTTTGGTGCCAGAGCAAACCTTGCAAAAGCGCTATTGTATGCGATTAACGGCGGTGTAGATGAAAGAACGGGTGAAAAAGTAGCTGTTTTTGAACCTATTACTGACGAAGTTCTTGACTATGAAACAGTTATGAAAAAATTCGACATAGTAATGGACTGGTTAGCAAAAACTTACGTAAATTCACTCAATATAATTCACTATATGCACGACAAATACAACTATGAAAAAGCTCAGCTTGCGTTGATGGATTCCGATGCTATCCGTAAGCTTGGATGCGGTATTGCAGGTTTCAGTATTGTGGTTGATTCATTATCAGCAATAAAACATGCAAAAGTCAGACCAATCAGAGATGAAAATGGTATAGCAAAAAGTTTTGATATTGAAGGCGATTATCCAAAATATGGAAACAACGACGACGCTGTTGATATTATTGGTGTTGATTTGGTCAATAGATTTATGGATAAGCTTGAAAGAGTTGGTACATACAGAAACGCTATCCCTACACAATCAATATTAACAATTACAAGTAACGTTGTTTACGGAAAGAAAACAGGAGATACCCCTGATGGACGTGTTGCAGGTGTTCCTTTCTCTCCTGGCGCTAACCCATTCAATGGCAGAGATTCAAAAGGTGCAATAGCTTCTTTATGTTCAGTTGCTAAACTACCATTTAGAAATGCAAAAGATGGTATTTCAAATACATTTAGTATTATTCCTGACAGCCTAGGAAAGACAATGGAAGAAAAAGAAGCAAACCTTGTAGGGTTAATGGACGGATATTTTGCGCAAGGGGCACAACACTTAAATGTAAACGTTTTGAATAGAGAAACATTACAAGATGCGATGGAACACCCTGAAAATTATCCTCAATTAACAATTCGTGTTAGCGGATACGCGGTAAATTTTGTGAAACTGTCTAAAGAACAACAATTAGATGTTATAAATAGAACTTTCCACTCCGCAATATAAAAGATGAACAATAAAGGCGGGGACTAATCCCGCCTTTTAAATAAATAATTAAATGACAAAAGGATATTACAACTCAATACAAACAATAGGAACATTGGACGGCCCCGGACTAAGATACGTGCTTTTTACTCAAGGTTGTCCTTTTAGATGCCTTTTTTGTCACAACCCTGAATCTTGGAATGGAAAAGGAAAAAATATTACCGTAGATGAGCTGGTTACAGATATATTAAAATATAAAGTTTTTTATGAAACCTCAAACGGAGGTTTTACGGTTTCGGGGGGAGAACCACTACTTCAAATTCCTTTTTTAATTGAAGTATTTAAAAAGCTAAAAGAAAATAACATTCACACAACAATAGACACATGTGGACATATTGAAATAACTAATGAATTAAAAAAACTCGCAAAACTAACAGACCTATTTATGCTGGACATAAAACACTTGGATAACGAAAAACACATCCAGCTAACAGGAAAACCCAATAACAAGGTACTAAATTTTCTGAATTTTTTATCAAAAGAAAATAAAAAAATATGGATACGACAAGTTATTGTCCCAGGCTGGACGCAAGATGATAAATACTTAAATAATTTAATAAATTTTCTCAAAAACTACGATATAGAACGAATTGAACTTTTACCATATCACAACATGGGAGAAAGCAAATACAAAGCATTAGGGCTTGAATACAAACTTACAAATACACCTACACCATCAAAAGACGAAATATTAAAAATAAGACAAATGTTTAACGATAAAGGTTTTTATGCGGTTTAATAATATTGATTTTACCAATACCATATTTATGGTAGAATTACTCTGAGGAGCTACAAGAATGAAAAAAATAATATCAGCAAAAGAAGCTGTAAACCTAATTAAAGAAGGTTCCAGCGTTATGATTGGAGGTTTTCTTAGTTGCGGGACACCTGACAAGTTGATAGATGCTCTTGTTGAACAAGGCACAAAAAACCTTACAATGATTTCAAACGATACTTCTGTCCCAAACACAGACAGAGGAAAACTTGTTGAAAATAAACAACTTAAAAAAGTTATAACCTCTCATATAGGAACAAATCCGGAAACCGGCAAACAACTTTTGGCAGGAGAATTAGAAGTTGATTTAGTTCCAATGGGGACATTATTTGAAAAAATCCGTTCAAAAGGTGCGGGATTAGGTGGAGTATTAACTCCAACCGGTGTTGGCACATTTATTGAAGAAAACAAAGAAATCGTAGAAATAGACGGCAAAAAATTCATCTTTGATAAAGCACTCGGCGCTGATTTTGCATTAATATACGGGACAAAAGTTGATAAATATGGCAATATTTCTTATATAGGAACAACCAGAAACTGTAATACCGTTATGGCAACAGCAGCTGATACAGTAATTGTTCAAGCGGATGAACTTGTTGATGCACTAGACCCAAATGAAGTTATAGTACCAGGGCTGTTCATTGACTACATCGTTGTAAGAGAGGAGAATTAATGAACTCTGTTATACAAGAATTATCGAAAGAAAAAATACGTGAAATTGTTGCAAAACGAGCAGCAAAAGAATTCAAAGAAGGCGATGCAGTAACATTGGGACTGGGGATTCCAACTGCAGTTGCTGATTATATCCCTAAAAACATACACGTTCTTTTTCAATCAGAAAATGGCATTCTTGGTGTAGGTAAAACCTTAAGCAAAGAAGAAGGCAATCCTCAAATAATAAATGCAGGTGGAACATATGTTAACGTGATAAAAGGTGCGTGTTTTTATGATTCACAAATGGCATTTACATTAATGAGAGGCGGACATATTGAAGCTACTGTATTAGGAGCACTACAGGTTGATCAAGATGGAAGTCTTGCCAGTTGGATGATTCCGGGGAAATTTGTTCCCGGAATGGGTGGTTCTATGGATTTAATTGTTGGTGCAAAAAAAGTTATTGTCGCAATGGAACACACGTCCAAGGGACATGTTAAAATACTAAAAAAATGCACACTTCCATTAACAGCCTACAAAGAAGTTGATATGATTATTACAGAACGCTGTGTCTTTGAAGTGAAAAAAGATGGCTTACTACTTACAGAAATAAATCCAATGTTTACCATTGATGATATAAAAGCAACAGTTGAAGCTGATTTTAAAATTAGCGATAATTTAAAAAATATGGAAATATAATTATAAAATATTTATTGTAAAGATTGTTAAGCTAAATAATCTATAACAGCACAAAAAACAAATCTTAGATTATAATGAAAACCCAATATAATAAAGGGTTTTCATTTTTTATATTTTAATTTGTAAATTTTTGTTAAGAAAAGAAATAAAATATGTTATAAAATAAAAAAAATGGGCACATGTAATATAGAGGAATAAAAAAAGTTTTAAAATTTCTCTCTAATTCCTCTCTCTAATATGTGGTAAACTTAACCGGCGTTAGTCGGTTTTTTTTTGCTTATTTTAGATTAAGTAAAATTCCACATACAGCAGCTACACCTAAATATATTAATGGATTTTTTTTCACTTTAATACTCATTATTAAAAGTGCAACAAGTAAAAATAAAGCTTTTAGATCAACGAAAGACAATATGTGCTGCCAATCAAAAGAAACACTCGAGATTAATACATAATCATCAAATAATCTTGCAACAACTGCTGCTATCAACGCACACCCCGCAGGCTTAATCGAATAAAGTATAGCCTGAGTATAAAAATTATCACTAAACTTTTTCAATAGCTTATAAACAATAATAACAATGAAAAATGAAGGCAAAATAAGAGCTGCTGTTGCAACAAAAGCACCAACAATCCCAGCCGTATTAACTCCCGCATAAGTAGCAACATTTATACCGACAGGTCCCGGAGTAATACTCGAAACAGCGAGCATATCTACCAATTCTTTTGAGCTAAACCATCCATACTGTTCAGATAAATGGTACAAAAATGGTAACGTTGAATAGCCACCACCTACAGCAAAAAGCCCTATTTTAGAAAACTCATAAATTAAAAGAAGATAAATCATAACACATTATCTCCTCTATTAAAACTTTTATAAATGATACCAATTACGGCAGAGCCAAGAACGCTCCAAACCGGTGAAATATTAAATAAAACTGTTAAAAAGAAAACAAATAAAAACAATAACAAAGTAAATTTATCGACAATACTTTTAGACCATATTTCTTTTATTGTCAAGAAAATCATTACAATAATACCAATTCCTATCCCCCAAAACATATTTTTGACAATATCAAACGAAACTAATCGGCTTAAAATTGTAGAAACCAATAAAATCGCCAAAAAAGGAGTTGTACACATTCCTGTAATAGCAGCAATTGCACCGGATTTACCTTTCAACTTGTAACCTGCAAAGGTACAAGTATTAACGGCTATAATTCCGGGTAAGCATTGGCTAATTGCATAATAATCAATAAGTTCTTCTTTTGTTAACCAGTTACGTTTTTCTACGACTTCCGACAGAAGTAAAGGCAAAAGGACATACCCGCCACCGAGCAAAACAGCACCAATTTTAAAAAACAAAAAATAAATATTCCAAAAAGATACTTTCATAGAATTTATTTTACACCAAAGGTAAATACAAAACAAAACCACCGTCCAAAGACGGTGGTTTCAAGTATTTATTACTTATACAATTAGTATCTGTAGTGAGCGAAAGCTTTGTTTGCTTCTGCCATTTTGTGTGTATCTTCACGTTTTTTAACTGAAGCACCTGAACCGTTAGCAGCATCAAGGATTTCATTTGTTAATTTTTCAATCATAGATTTACCG
>JAZTXF010000006.1:0-20499 GCA_045636305.1 Candidatus Gastranaerophilaceae bacterium
TGATTTAGGAGAAAAAAGCGGAGTCGGGGCAATAATGACTAATCTTGTTCGTATAAAATCAGGTTTATTTACAATAAATTCCGCTATAGAACTTGAAAAATTAAACTCAAAAGAAATAATTGTAAACAATTTGATTAATCCATTAGATGTTTTATCATATAAAAATATAGAATTAACCGAAAAAGAATACATAAAAGTAAAATTTGGACAAAAGCTTGAAGCCAAAACCCAGAATGATGGTGAAATAATTTTGTTAACCAAAAACAATAAGCTTGTGTCTATAGCAAAAACAGAAGAAGAAAAAACTAGATTAATAAAGGTTTTTATATGAAAAAGATAATAACGTTTTTTAGTATAATAATATTTCTGTCAAAAGCAGGACTGGCATCAGAAATACAATATTATTGTCCAAAGGAACCGTATAATTTATCTAAAGGGGTGGGTAGCTTTACTTCAAGCATAACAGGGACGAATTTCCTGGTAAAACAGTTTGCGCAAAAAGGGTTGGCAAAAGCTCTAAATAAGGAATTAAACGGCAAGTTTAAAGTTAAAATAGATACTTTTGGGGGCAGTAATTTACAAAACGGTAAGTTTAAAAAGCTGAGCGCAAAATCTAAAACTATAGAAAACAATGGAATGTTTTTTTCAGATTTATATGTTGAAACATTATGTGATTTTAACCATGTAAAATATGAAAACAATACCCTATATTTTGTTGAAAACATGCTGATTGAATATAACGGAAAGGTTAGTGCCGCAGACCTGAAAAGGACTATACAATCACCTGAATATATAAATGCTATTGATAAAATTTCAATAACCTCAAAAGGAAAATCTATAGCAAAAATTCTTAATCATGATGTAACAATCAAAAATAACAAAATTGTTATGAGTTATGACCTATTCATTCCTCTGTTTTTAGGGACAGTTCCTAAACATATAGAATTTTCTGCTGATTTGAAAGTTGATAACGGACGAATAATTTTTGCAGATATTAATTTCGGAAATTCAGCGGCAAATGCTGCTATGAAATCAGCAATCCCCATGATAAACTTACTAAATCCATTTATTTATCAGGTAAGAATTGACGATAGTAATAATGCTATTATTAATGTAAAAAAAGCGGAAATCATTAATAATGAAATTATTGTAAACGGGATAATTTTAATTCCTAAAAACTATAAAAAATAAGGGGTAGAAATATGAACTTTTTTTCAAAATTAATTGTAATAATATTAATAGTTCTTGCTTTAATCTATGTGAAAGATAAATTTACTGTCAACCAAATGCCGTTTTTTAATAAAAATGATTATGTTGAGGAAGAAATATCGCAACCAATAGAAAAAACTTTCATTCCTATCTATTTTACAAATGCAAAAGACGGGAGCATAAAAGAAGTATTGAGAGAGTTACCAGAGCACGAACAAACACTATCTTTTGCAATATATGAATTATTAAAGGGGCCAAATGAAGAAGAAATAAAAAGCGGGATATCTTCCGAGTTGCCAAAATCCACAAAATTATTAAAAATCCAAGATCAAGGAAGCATAATTATTGTAGATTTGTCAAATGAATTTCAATATGGAGGCGGCACAGAAAGCCAATACACAAGATTGGAACAACTTATTAAAACAATCCTAGCCCAAAAACCGCAAAAACCGGTTTACTTGTACATAAACGGTTCAAAAGCCGAAGTTATAGGCGGAGAAGGGATAATAATAACGCAACCGCTAAGCGAGAGTTCACTAAATGGATGAAAAAGAATTAGAACAATATATAAATAGGAATTGGACAACAGTATTTGGAACAGATATAGGTTTCACCGGTAACCTTTATCATTATGTCGAAATAAAAGAATTTCCAAACTTTGTATACTGCGCTCCGACAAAGGAAATTGTAGAATCTAATTATAAAGATCAGCTAAGATTATCAATAAAAGTAATGCTTGAATTTGGAGACAAGCTACCGGAACCGGGTGAATATGAACATGATGAATATTAATCCTCTGTATATCTTGACAGTAGGCTTTGTGTTTAATAATATTAGATAAGCGAGGCGGCATGGCCAAGTGGTAAGGCAGAAGCCTGCAAAGCTTTTATCCCCAGTTCGAATCTGGGTGCCGCCTTTTAAGGAAGAACTGCAAAAAGCAGTTCTTTTTTTTTGCAAAATGTATTATATTATAAAAAGAATTAATATAAGGAGAATAAAATGAATATAACTTTAAACGAAGATAAACTAATAATGCAATCCGTTGTAGGAGAAATTCATTCACCACAAGTTGTTAATCCATATAGAATCAGTCATGACGGCACGCCAAAAGTATTACCCGGAACCGGAGGCATTACTTACAATAAAAGAATAGGGGACTATGTTTGTGGGCTTCAAGCTGACCACGTTGAGCCGGCCGTAACTATTAAAAATCAAATAGAAGCTGCAAACGGAGCCCTAAATACTTTTTCTTGTATTGGCAATGAGGCTATAGTTGTTTCCGGTGAAGCAAAAGGTGAGAAAGGTTATGTAACTGGGACTCATGGTGGTTGTGAACACGTACTCATAGACTTTCCTCGTGAAGTAATGGAAAAAATGGTTATAGGGGATAAGATTCAAGTAAAAGCTTTTGGAACAGGATTGGAAATAACCAACATTGCATCCGATATAAAAATTTTCAATATAGATCCTACATTATTTAAAAAACTAGGGATATATTATGATGATGAGAAACTTCAAGTACCGGTAACACACATAATCCCTGCAAAGATTATGGGCTCTGGCTTAGGGCGTGACAATGTCTACAGAGGTGATTATGATGTTCAACTTTTCGACAAAAAAACAAAAGAAGAATACAATTTAGGCACACTTCGTTTTGGTGATATCGTTGCAATAACCGATGCTGACCATTCTTATGGCAGAATTTATAAAGAAGGTGCTGTCTCAATAGGCGTTGTTGTACACTCAGACTGTATAATTTCAGGTCACGGACCGGGCGTAACTACAATACTGACGTCTCCAAACGGAAATATTCAACCCATAATGACACCTGATGCTAATTTAAAAAATTATTTATATTAAATCATATAAGGTATATAGATTTTATTAAGACGGCCACCCTTGAGCGACTTCGTCGGAGATTCTTCACCCGCTTTGCGGGTTCTGAATAACAGGGGCATCCGCCCCTTTTCAACCAGCCGGACTCAAGAGCTAAAGTTCATCGGATTAGGATTCATTTTTAAATAGGGGCTTGAAATTTATTCAAACATACTTCATAATAATAAATGATAGAATAATATTGGGAGCGTTTATTCAATTCGATTCATATATAGTTAGTGATACAAAAACGGCTTTTTCTGTACCTGTTTTTGATAAGACGAATATTAAAATAAAAAATAATAAAAGTTTTAAGCGTTTTGCTTTTACTTTGGCTGAGACTCTTATTACTTTAACCATTATTGGTGTTATTGCGGCTTTAACTGTTCCTAATTTGTTAAATAAATATACTAAACATACTTATGTTGTAGGTCTTAAAAAAGCTTACTCTCAATTACAAAATGCTATGAAAATGATTCCTATCACCGAAGGCTGCTCTGCGGGAGATTATGACTGTGCGGGCATAAATTATGATAGTTGGGAAGGACACGAAAAACTTAATCTTTTATTGTCAAAACAATTCAATACACAAAAATACTGCACAGATACTAGCGGAGACTGTAATTTTTTAATAGGACATAATTCAGATTTAGGATTTAAAACACAAGATGGAACTGTATTTAATATATCTACAACTACAATTGGAGTAGATATAAATGGCGATAAAGGACCTAATAAATTTGGACGTGATAGATTTTATTTCCGCATAGATAAAACAGACAAAAGTTTAATCATTCCCGTTGGTAGCAAATTATACGCAGAAAAATTTGAAGCTGATGCGCTCTACTGGCAAGCAGGAAATGTTTGTACTTCAAATTCTGTAAATACGAATGGGGATGGATATTGCGCAGGTAGAGTTCTCGAAGAAGATGCGATGAATTACTAATTTATCTTTGATATAACATCAAATGCTAATTTATGTTGTTTTACATCATGCACCCTCAAGATGTTTACTCCATCTAGTGCCATTTTAATGGACAATGCTAAAGTCGCATTATCTAACTCAGTTATCGAATAATCAAAAGTTTTTGACAAATATGATTTTCTAGAATGTCCTACCAAAATAGGTGCCCCTAGACCATTAAATTCACCAACTCGATTTATTAACTCAAAATTTTGTTCTACAGTTTTTCCAAAACCAATCCCTATATCTACAATTACCGGCGCAGTTATTTGTTCTAACTGATTTTTCAAATCCACATAAACATTATCAATTAAAGCCTCTCTAACTCTTAAATTATGCATCAACACATAAGGAACATTATTAGCATTAACAAAGTCTATCATATTTTGATTAAAGCCATCAAAACCGACATCGTTAATCAAATTTGCGCCCATATCTAAAGCCATTTTCGCAGTTTCAATATTTCTCGTATCAACAGAAATAACAACATCTAGATGCTGTTCTCGAACTGCTTTTATAACTGGTTTCAAACGTTTTATTTCTTCTTTTGTATCTAAAATTTGATGGTTAGGTCTTGTTGATTCTGCTCCAATATCAATAATATCTGCGCCATCCTCTACTAATTTATTAAAATGTTTAAGCGCATCATTCAAATTAAAATAAGAACCACCATCAGAAAACGAATCAGGTGTAACATTTAATATTCCCATCAAATAAGGACGTTCCCAATTAAAAACTTTTGAACCAATTTTCATGGGCTGTAGTTTTTTATACAGTAGCTCTTTAATATTTTTAGCCACTATCTTCATCTTAAATGGTTGTTTTTCAAGCGAATCACACAATTTTGAAAAATGAACCAATGAACCTGTCAAAATTGCATCTGATTTTTCCACACTACAATCTAACACACCTCTATGCACTGCTGCATCAAAACCTAAAGATAAAGCACTTTGTTTCAAAATAGTTGCTTCTTGCGGTTTTAAATTTGAAACCTTTATCGTCTTTGAATTATTTTTATCTATTGCATGATGAATATAAGATGAATCAAAACCTATATTTTCTAGCTCTTTTGCTACATTGTTTAAATTTAAAAATTTAACGATAATCTGATTTTCCATTCTCAAAGTTTAAACCAAAATACAACATTCTTCAATATTTATGTTATAAATTTAAGTATGAGTATCCGAGATTTTGAAATATACCTAAAAGAAATATTAACGCCTGAATTAAATTCACTAGAAAAATCAAGAAAAAAAAAGCTTTGTTGGACTTTTTGGAGCTCAGTGACTTTTATACTGTTGTGCTACATAATAGCCTTAAATATAAAACTTGACGGAAAAACGCTTGGTCCAATTATTTTCACAGCAATTTTACCTTATTTATTAATTACAGAAAAATATAAACTTTGTATCCAAAAAAAAGTTATGAACATATTCACGCAATATTTCGATAACATCACTTTTGTTGAAGGAGAATGTATTCCCGACTTCAAACTTGTGAAATCAAAACTATTTAATTTTAACAAAAATTACTCTCAAGCTTGTTTTAACGGAGAAGAAAATGGATACAAAACAACAATAGCCCTAACTAAATTATGGCTTTACGACGAACAAACAAATAAAAGTGAAATTACTTTTAATGGCATCGTTTCAACAACCCTAACTAAAAACTTTTATCCCTCACAAATAATTATAACAAACAACGCTCACACAGACACTTTTGCTGATTTACCAAGAATAAAAAATACAGATTTATGCATTTTTTCAGATAATGAAAATATTACAAAATCAATACTTACAGATGAATTCACAAAATGGTTTTTAAGTTTAAAAGATACATTTGATTCGGAAAAATACATTGTCACAATTTTTGAAAATACCATTCTTTGCGCTATATACAAAGAAAACATCAAAACCTTTGAATACAACTCTATTTTCCAAAAAATTCATTACTGCAAAAAAATGGAACAAATGTATAAGTTTATTTCAAAACTTCTTGAGGTAAATTATCTTCAGTTTCAAACTGTGCCGCTTGACGAGAATCAATAATTTTTAACACAAAATTTATAACACTACAGATTATCGCGAAAAGCAACAAAGTTCCCATTAAAATAGATTGTTGAACTACTGCAACAGCTAAAGCTTCCGATTTTGGAATAAAATAAATTCCCAAAGCTAAAATAAACGCTAATTGATAAGGACCTACAAAAACAGAGCTTGATGGAATCATTGTCCCCAAAGCAACAAAACAGACAACAAAAGCTGTTGCTGAAATTGGACATTGTATGCCAAATGAAATCAAGACCCAATATGTCACTAAACATTCTAAACCCCATATTACAAAACTCATCAAAGAAACTTGAACTACATAATAGGTAGACTTTAAAGAATCAAACCCACTAACAAAAAGTTGTACCTGATGACAAATCTTTGTAATAAAACTTTTTAGTTGTTTTTGAATTTTTTCTGGGGCTCTAGTTACCAAATTTATCAAAAAATTACAAATATTTGTAATTTTTTCATATCTCACAATCAAGTAAAATATTAAAAAACTGCCACAAAACAGCCAAGCTGAAATATCAGTAAAACGCCTTATCCAAGGTAAATTAGCATAAGACATAATACAAAAATACAAAATACAACAAATGCTAACCCCGTCAAAAATACGTTCCAACATAACGCTGCCAAACAATCTCATCTTGCTTTCATTCGTTGTCGCTCCTAACGAATACGAACGCCAAATATCTCCAGCCCTTGCTGGCATAAAAGCATTCATTAATGAACCAATTATCCAAGTTGAGCACAAACGATACAAAGAAAAACGTTTATCCGATTGTAACAACAATTGCCAACGATACCCACGAACAAACAAACTAAAGCCATACATTCCAACAATCATTAACAAATTTCTCGTATTAAATTGTTTAAATGTGTCTAAAATGGATTTAATATCAACATTATAAAATATCAACACTAAAAACAATGCCGAGATTATAAACCCAATTACCGCTTTGCGATTATTCCGCATGCTACCCCTAAAATTTAATTAATACTTTTATACTCGATTTTTCCTTGTTTTTTTCAAAAGCATCAATCGCCATATCCACATCAAAAATATCTGTTATCAAAGGCTTAAAGTCTATTTTTTTCTGTTCTAACAACCTCAACGCTGGCGCAAATTGTCCGCATCTTGAGCCTAAAATCGTTATTTCATCAACAACAATAGGTGCAAAATTGAACTCTTTTCCACTTGCTACCGTACTTTTTAAAACCAACACTCCTCTAGGTTTTGTAAGAGCTAAAGCTGTTTCAAAACCATTTATAGACCCTGTAGCCTCAATCACAACATCCCAAGTCTTAGTAACCACCAAATCATCAAGCAAAAGAGTCTTGATGCCTTGCTTTTTCGTTATATCTAATTTTTCAACATGTTTTCCAACCTGAGTAACATCAAGCCCAGCTCCACTTAGCGCCAATGCTATTGTCAATCCCAACTTTCCATCACCTAATACCAAAATTTTTGAATCTGGTCTAATGTGAAGTTGTTCCAAAATTTCTAACGCAGCAGCCAAAGGCTCAACCATAACAGCCTCTTCATCTGTTACATTTTCTGGAACTATTAACAAATTTTTTACAGGCATAGTCACATACTCAGCCATGCAACCATCTTTTTTCCATATTCCAAGAGTCTGTCTGTTAAAACAATGTCTTTCTAAACCTTGCTTACAATAATCACACACACCACAGCCACAATTTATTTCCCCAACAACTCTTTTACCTATTAAAGAGTCATGCTGAGCGTTGACTTCTTCAACAATTCCGACAAACTCATGTCCCAAAATTCCGTTATATCCCATATACCCTTTTGTAATTTCAAAGTCCGTATTACAAATACCGGCATATAAAACCTTAACAAGAGCTTCCCCCTTTTGCGGACAAGGTTTTTGATAATTTTCAACCAGTTTTAATTCTTCATTAAAAACAATAGCTTTCATTTTGCCCCCCTCGCACAACTTACATTGTGCCGGCTTGCCAACTATTTAAATATGCTTCTTGTTCCGGTGTCAATGTATCTATTTCAATTCCCATAGACGCAAGTTTAATTTTTGCAATCTCTAAATCAACCTCATGCGGAAGAGTGTAAAGTTTGTTTTCAAGTTTTCCTTGATTTTTAATCAAAAATTCCATACCTAAAGCCTGATTAGCAAAACTCATATCCATAACAGATGCCGGATGACCTTCTGCTGCAATTAAATTAACCAATCTACCTTCTGCTAAAACATAAATAGATTTGCCGTTCTTCAAAACATACTCTTCCAAACTTGGCCTAATTTGTTTAATTTCAACCGTTTCTTTTTTCAAGCCATTTACATTAACTTCAACATCAAAATGCCCTGCATTACAAACCATAGCACCATTTTTCATTGACAACAAATGAGGCATATCCACCACATTTTTATCTCCGGTTATTGTAACAAACAAATCACCTTCTAAAGCTGCTTTTGCTATCGGCATAATTCTAAAGCCTTCCATTGCTGCTTCAAGAGCTTTAAGTGGATCAACCTCTGTAACAATAACATTTGCGCCCATTCCTCTGGCACGCATTGCACAGCCTTTTCCACACCATCCATAACCACAAACAACAACAACCTTACCTGCTAACAAAATATTTGTTGCACGAATAATTCCGTCCATAGTACTTTGTCCAGTACCATATCTATTGTCATAAAGATGCTTTGTCTGAGAACTATTAACACCTACAGCAGGCCATTTCAAGCTGCCGTCTTTTTCCATTGCTTGAAGCCTTATAATTCCTGTTGTTGTTTCTTCAGTTGAACCTATTATGTCTTCAATTAATTCCGGACGCTTTTGGTGAATAGTTGCAACAATATCACATCCATCATCAATAATTAACTGAGGATTATGATTCATAGCCTCTTCTATATGGCGGGCATAAGCCTCTTTATTTTCACCGGCATAACCAAAAACAGGTATACCATAATATTTAACCAAAGCTGCAGCAACATCATCCTGAGTTGAAAGAGGATTTGATGCAACTAAAATAGCATCAGCTCCACCTGCTTTCATCGCAATACACAATGCCGCAGTTTCTTTCGTAACGTGAACACAACTTGACAATCTTATACCTTCAAAAGGTTTTTCTTTTTCAAAACGTTCTTTAATTCGTTCCAAAACAGGCATATCTTTATATGCCCATTCTATTTGTTTTTTGCCTTGCTCTGCAAGCGTTATATCTTTGATATCATATTTCAGCTGTGTCATTGTCATATCTTTACCTCTTATTTTGATTGTTTTGTTTTAATATTTAAAGCAGCGTCATGTGCCAAGATATACATAGAACATGTTTTGTAATTTTTCATATACCATGCGCACTTTTCCTGAGTGCAAACTATCGGGTATTCGCTTCCTGCACTCATTAAGGGACAATATAACATTGAAACATGATTATTAGACATATAGCACCGCCTTTTTCTTATGATTTTAACGCGTCTGCTTGTTTTAATAAATTACAATTTTCAGAGCGTTTTCTCTCTACATCTTTATAAATTCTGGTTCTATTGATAACTTCATCAAAGTCTATCAAATGAGCATCAAAATCCGGTCCGTCAACACAAGCAAATTTAACTTCACCACCAACAGTAACACGACAAGCACCGCACATACCGGTTCCATCAACCATAATTGGGTTCATACTTGCTTCTGTTTTGATGCCTTTATCTCTTGTCAATTCTGCAACTGCACGCATCATCGGCATTGGCCCGACAGCTATCGCATAATCAACTTTTTCTCGTTCCATAATATCTTGCATAACTCCTGTTACAAAACCTTTTGTTCCCAAAGAGCCATCATCTGTAGTGATATAAAGTTCTGTACAAGCATCTTTCATTTTTTCGTTCCAAAAAATTAAGTCTTTATTACGAGCACCCATAATCATATAAACTTTGTTGCCGGCATCCTTAAAAGCTTTTGCTATCAAATAGCAAGGAGCTGCTCCATATCCGCCAGCCAAACAAACCACTGTACCATAATTTTTAATATGAGTAGGTTGACCTAAAGGACCTACTATGTCACATATTTCATCACCTTCATTGAGTAATGCTAATTTTTTGGTTGTATAACCAACTGCCATAAATACGATAGTCAATTCGCCTTTTTCACGATTATAATCAGCTATTGTAAGGGGAACTCTTTCTCCTTCTTCATCAACTCGCAAAATTATAAATTGCCCTGCTTGAGCATTTCTTGTTATATAAGGAGCTTTAATAGTCAATTCATACTGATTTGGACAAAGCTCAATTTTTCTTAAAATTTCATATCCCATAATATTTACTCCATTTATTTCAGTCTATAAATGATATTATAATACAAAGGGCTTTCAGAATACAAAAATATTAAGAGTATTTAACGAGAATTTAAGAAAGAGAGAAAATTTTTAAAGAAGAGAAATTTAATTTGTTATAAAATGTAAAGGCTTTTTTTCAACGAGTGTTGGCTCTTTTCCTAAATATCTAACATCTTAAGACGTGGGTTGGGGCGCTAACTGAGACTCTCCGAAAAAAAGAGTCCTAAGACCTCTTTTTATTATGGTGGGGGGGAGTTACAAAGTCGAACTTCTCACAATGTGTTAAAACCCTTGTAAATACTATGCAAGAAGATATAAATCTAAAACTTTTAAGAGAAATAAATTTCTTTTATGGATAATATCTCGTGAGTCAACTTTAAATATTATCGTCATGCTGAACTTGTTTCAGCATCTTACTAACTATGAGTATTTACTCCCAATCCAGTGATAAATCTTTAAATTCACGATTCATTTCTTTAATTAAGTTTATTTTCCATTGTCTATGCCAGCGCTTTAACGTTTATTGCAGTTTCAATAGAATCTGTTAATTCATAATAGAGTAATTTATCTGCATTGTATTTCTAGGTGAAACCTTTAACATCTTTATTTTTATGTTCCCAAACCCGCTTTTGCAAATTGCTTGTTACTCCAATATACAAAGAAGTTTCCGAATAATTTGTCATAATATAAACAGTACAAGTTTTGTTCATAGTCTTATTATAACATGCGGCATAGGTAAGATGCTGAAAATAAGTTCAGCATGACGGAAAGAAAGGGGTATATTATGAAAAATAAAAAAGATTTGGGGGTGATTATTCAATTTGACGACAAAGAATATTCCAAAGAAGAAATTGAATTTCTTTGGGGAAGATTTATTACTATTTTGACAGAAGCAAAAAATATTGAAATTGACACAAAAGCAACCCAAAACCTAACAAAGACGATAGTTTCAGAGATGTTTAAGACTACTAAAGAGACTCGAACCACTTCAAATATAGATGAACAAAGGAATTAAAGCCATTTCTTAAAACTTGCATTTTTGCCTAAAATAGGCTGGAACGCCGAAAGTTACTAAAAAAGAGCCTTTCGGCTCTTATTTTTAAATGGTGAAGGTTAGGAGATCCAAACTCGAGGTCAGATTTGTTCCAGTTTACCATCCTATGTCAAGTATTGCTTACATTTCCACTATTATCAAGTCATTTTTTGTTTATTGAATCATTTCGACACAATAATTTCATATTAAGTTGTAGCGCCAATACGATGTATTCTTACAAAGTTTGTTCTTCCTGTTATTAATTTTGGAATTGATCCTGCTATCACTATTCGCTCACCCTTTTTTAAATCAGTTGTCTTTAAAATGTAGTCATCAATTTTCTCTAATAAATTACTATCTAAAACATCATCCCAATTTTTCTGATCTGTAGTAGTCCCCCAACAAAGATTTAAACACCTTGCAGTGCTCTCTGAATCAGTAATTGCGATAATTGGCACAGTTGGTTTTAATTTGGAAAGCAATCTGGTGGTGTAACCACTATGTGTAAAAGATAGAATAGCTTTAGCGTTTATATCTTGCGCCATTTTTACTGCAGCATTTGCAATTGCTTGAGGAGATAAATCATAATCATCATTTATGTCTAAATTTAAGTTACATTTAGATAATTTGCAATATTCTGAGTTAGAAGAAATTTGTTTCATGACTTTAACAGCTTCAATTGGATATTTCCCAGTAGCGGTTTCACCTGATAACATTATTGCATCAGCACCATCTAATATAGCATTTGCAACATCGCTAACCTCAGCCCTTGTTGGAATAGGCTCTTCTATCATTGACTCTAACATTTGGGTAGCAACGATAGAAATTTTACGAGCATTAATTGCTTTTAATATTATTTGTTTTTGTATTGCAGGGACTCCATCTAGTTGAGTTTCAATTCCTAGATCACCTCTAGCAATCATTATTCCATCAGTGATTTTTAAAATACTATCAATATTTTTAATAGCTTGTGGTTTTTCAATTTTTGCAATAATTGGAATATTGCCACCATAGTTTTTTATATATCTTTTTGCTAATTCTATATCATTAGCGTCACGAACAAAAGAAAGTGCTATGTAATCAATATTGAACTCTACGGCTAAACGAATAAATTCAATATCTCTTTGAGTTATTGCACACAAGCTTGAAGTAGTTCCAGGAATATTAATTCCTTTTCTTGGCTTTAATAAAGAACCATATTTAACCTTTACTTGAACTTGTTGATCAACAATTTTAACAACTTCTAGTCCAATTTTTCCATCATCTAAGAGTATTTCACTTCCTATGGAAACATCTTGCGCTATTCCTTCATAATCAACAGGTATAATATTCTTATTACCTATATTATCTGTTGCTTCTAGTGTTAAGATATCACCCTTTGATATTTCAATAGCTTCTGAAATATTTCCTACTCGAATTTTTGGTCCTTGCAAATCAAGTATTATGGGAATGTGACTTTTTAAAGATGCTGAAACTGTTCTTATTAATTGAATATTTTTTACATGATCATCCTCTCTACTATGAGAAGTATTTAATCGAAACGCAGATGCACCCGCGAATATCAATTCTGAGATTTTATCATAGGTTGATGTACTCGGCCCAAGTGTTGCAATAATTTTTGTTTTAGAAAAATCGTTCATATTTACTTTTACTCCATGCAGATTACTTTATATAAATGGGTTTAGTTTGTAAATAATCTAACCGTCTAATTGAATGCAGTATTATTTTTATTCTTAATTCATACAAATTATAATAAACATCTGATAAGAACAATTAAACCATTTTATGTTATAAACTATGCACTACTCCAATGCAGACTCGAACTAGAGACCAAAGCATCGAAATTCTTATGGCATCTAAATTGTAAAAGGACTCTTTTAAATTGGCGAAAGAGAATCCTTCGAAAATAACAGAGGAAATCTCTCGAAGATGAAATGGGGTTTATTTAGGACATTTGAATTGTAAAAATTAGGCTATGTCGCCTAACTTGTTTGAATATTAGCGATTGTTTAGAGATTGACTGAAAATTCTAAAATTGTCCGAATTTGCCATTTTCTGTCCTCAAATTTCATGTACAAAATTTCGACAATCGCCAAAACTCAAATACTGTCTATAATATAGCGATAACAGAATTTGGACATAAAAGACCCATTTAAATTACATTTTTCAACTCGGAAGTAAGCCGGAAGTGCTTACCACATCTAAAATGCAGTAAATTTTGCACAAAAAACACATTACAAAATAATTGAAAACATTCCCAAAATCTATCACTTTCAGTCAAGTTTATAAAAAATAAAACATTAATTACTGAATTTCTTTGTATCTAATGTTTCCATCTTGTTCAAAAGATATTCCTTTTAATTGTCTTTTGGTAATTATATAATCAAGTTTTAAATCTTCACTCTTGGCAATTAATACAGGTTCTTCTTTGATATGTATAAAGTCTTTTATTGTACAAGTATTATAAACAAATTCGTATTCTACAGCATTAAGCTTTATTAAAATACCATTAAATTTTACAAAAGTTTCTTTTGTTGGATACCAAGTACCAATATGTTTATCTTTAACTTCACTCGGTAATTTTGTTGTAATAACATCTTGTACATACGACAAATGCTGTCCGTTTTTATCAAAAAATTCATAGACTTTTGCTTCGTGTAACCCAGGTTTTCTCTCTTTTTCTTTTAATATTGTTATTGCTTTATCTAAACTCTCTTGTTCTAATATTATTTTAGTTTTAGACTTAGAGTGATCTAACATTTGAAAAGTAGCATCCATAGCAAATTCAAAAAACAAATTTTCCGTATCTTGATCATTAACAGGCCGTATTAGACATAAGTTGATTTCTTTTGCTTTTGAATTTAGTTTTGTTGATTGTGAATACTGTATTGTTGGTTTAGTAAAACCTGTCGAAGAAACTAAAATTCCCTTATCAATATCAAGATTATTTAATGCCCCTGCGAGTTTTTGTGCATCAGCACGTCCAGTTTTACTATTTCGTTCGCTATAATCTTTTGCTTCAACAAATAAAGACTCTTCATTGTCATCTACTAATATATCTATTTGATACAAGTCTGGACTATATAGTCCACTTTTTTTGACATCATGGGTTACGTCTTTTGCCTCATTTATAATTTTTAATACAGCCCCTGCTATTAATTCAAAACCCTTACCCTTTTTACTCGGCATATAACCAAATATTTGTTCAAAAACTTCATCCATATTATTATATGATTTTGACAAAAAACCTCCTGAATTAATTATTATATGTTTACAAAATCAGTTTTTCGTATACCAAGCACCACGAGTTTTTCCGCGTTTTACAAGGTAATTATTTTCAACCAAGTTCGCTAGGTGTTTCTTAATAGTATTAATGTTTGTATCTGTTAATTCGGCCAGTTCAGATATCGTTGCTCTGTTTTTTGATTCAAAAACTTCCATTATTTTTGCTGAAATTTCTGGCAAATCTAAATTTGTTTGAACAGCAGTATTTGCGTGTTCAATTTTATACTCAAGTCTGATTTTTTGTTTTTGTAAAGTCTTTAAGAAAAACATTAACCAAGGTTCATAATTTGGCTCTTTTAAAGTATTAAGAGTGGTTTGAGTTTGTCTTAATGCTCGATAATAGGCATCTTTGTTATCTTCGATAATTGATTCTGTAGAACTGTAAGGGACATAAGCGTAGCCTGATTTTAATAATAAAAGATTGGTAAGAGCCCTTGAAAGCCTACCATTTCCATCTTGAAATGGGTGAATTGCAAGAAAATTAACAACAAAAATCCCGATAACAATTAACGGATGATAATATCTATCCAACAAATTCTTATTAGTCCAATCAATTAATTCTTGCATTTTTAAAGGTGTTTCAAACGGAGTTGCTGTTTCAAAAACAACTCCTAACTCTTTACCTTCGCTATCATAAGCAGCAACAGCATTTGATATCTTTTTGTATTCGCCCTTATGCTTTTCATCTTTAGAAGAATATTCTAACAAAATTTTATGTAGCTGCTTTATATAGTTTTCCGATAGTGGAATAACTTCCCAATCTTCAAAAATTGTATCTGCAAGTTTTGCATAACCGGCAACCTCTTCTTCATCTCTATTTGCAAAAGATTGCTTTTTTATGCGAGATAATAATTCTTCTACCTGTTTATCTGTTAGCTTATTCCCTTCAATACGATTTGAAGAACCTACACTTTCAATTGTTGCGACTTTTTTTAAGGCTCTTAATTTTTCTGGAGCCATTTTGCCTAATAATTTCCAAGAGCCTTTAAATTCATCAATCTCTGAAATTATTGATAGCATTTGATTATTAATTTTAATATCAAGATTTTCTAACATAATAATACCTGATTAGACCTAATATGACCTAATAATATATTATTTTTATCTAATTGTCAATTTTATTGCAAAACCTCAAATCATCTAGCTTGTAATTTTCCAATCTCATCTCTTGTTTTATTTTATAAAAATCTTTTCTGATTTTACGTTTTAGAGATTTTTTCTGTTGTTCACTCTCTGTTAAAATGGTGTTCAAAGGCTGTTTTAATGTAATCATTTTTTGAACAATTGGAAGCATATATGAGTATTTCTTTTTAAGTATTCTAAAAAGTTGCGCCAGTTGTTCTGAAGTTAGAATTTGTTTTTCTCTTTTAGATATTTTTGCAATTCTTTTTACTTCAAAAACGCAAGTTTTTTCAATATAGCCTTCGTTTTGAAAATATTTTATTATCTGATTTAAGAGTGCCAGAATATTTTTAATTCTTGGTTCAGTAACTTTATTTTCTTGTAAATATTTTTTGAAATTATACACATCATGAGTGGTTATATCTTTAAGCAAAATGTCCTTAAAATACGGAATAATTTTTGAACACACAAAAGTTTTATATGCTTGAAAAGATTGCTCTGTAAGATTTTGTTGTTTTAAATCTAAAAACATTTCACAAGCTTGAACGACTGTAATATCAGAATTTTTACATTCAATATTTTTATCAATAATCTTGAATTTTTCTTCCGTTTTTACTAATTCTACGTATTCAAATTTATTTCCTACAGGCTTTATATTTTCTGACCTTTGCAAAAATCTTTCAGCTATAGTGGGATCAATTTCACAGAACATAACAATATCATCGAGAGTAAATGTTTTTAGCTTTTTTGCAACTTTAAGTATTTTATCCACAAAGTACCTCCTTTGCTATATTTTCATCAATCTGAGTAAAACCATTTGCTTGAGCGACTTTTTCTAAAATATCAATATTATTTACAATTTGTCTGAAACTTTTTGCCTTGTTATGAATTAGATGTATTACCTCTTTAGTAATTTCAACTTCTGAAATTTCTTCGATAATTTGTTTAATATCTGCGTATTCAAACTCAGTAAAATTATAGATTTCAGAGATTCTGTCTAACAGATGCGTATGTTTTTTGAGCTTGTGCTTTGCAAGTTGCATTCCTACTAAAACTATCGGAACACCTGTTTCATCATGTAAATCTCTCAAGGTTTCTATTGTTCTAAAATCAGCAAGCAGATAATCAATTTCATCAACAATAATCATCTGTGGATTTAATTTTAAAGCATTAACACATTGTCTAAAAATATCAGCAGTATAAAATCTTGGGATTTCATTAAGCTCTTTTGCAATTTCTTCCAACATCCACTTTGGACTCATTGAATTCGTTGCCCTGACATATATTGCATCGTATTGGATTGATAAATACAGCGCCGTTTTTGTTTTCCCAAGTCCTGCATTTCCATAAACAAGACCTATTTTAGAAATATTATCAGGCTTGTTTTTTAGGTTATGTATTAAATTGATAACCCCTTTCACATTCTTAGTTTTAACAAATATTGGTTTCATATTCTTCGAACTCCTTTGATTCTTTATAACTTGCAAGCCAAACCCTATCATCGTTTGAGGTGCAACCATATTCCATTAAGTATTCATACCGTTCCCTGCTTGTTTTGAATAATGGTTTGACAGCAGGATTATATTTTTCTGATTTTTCTTTTTTAGTTTCGAGTTTTGGAATAATTGGCGAGGGTAAAATTTCTTCCTTATTTTCAAGTTCACACTCCAAAATCTCTAAATCCTCAATATTCAAAAATTCTTTACAAGCTTTTATTGTTCTGTTTTTAAGCTGTTTTTGTTTTTGAATTTTCTGCTTATAATCTTCAATATCCTTAATTTCGCCCGTATAGTGTGCAAGCGGATGAGTGAGAGTTATTCTATCAGCTCTGCATAAAAACTTGCCACTGGTTGTATAAACATTGATATAACTCAAGTCAAACAGGCTGTATTTTATTATCACCTTTTGTCTCAAGCCATAAAGTGCGTCGTTGTAATAATCTGGTTTCAAAAATCTTATCCCTTGACTTGTAATTGTTTTGATCTCTTGAGCCATCATTAAATCGTCTAACTCTCTAGGGTTTATTTTCTGTCGTTCAATACTATCGAGCATTTCTTTGATACTTCTTGTTCTATCATTCGGACAAGGCAAGGAGTTTTTATACTCAAGCCAACTGTTTATCATCTGAATTGTCTGCTGAATAGTGGGAGTAAATTCAGTATGAATTTCGCTATGGAACTTTTCATTTCTTCTTAGTCTTGCGGGCTTATTTTCTATACTTGTTCCGATGTAACTTGGTAGCAACTTTTCAAAACTTTCTTGCATTTCTAAAAAGAATCGCTCAATTACTTTTGCTCTGGCATTATATGGATTTGCAAAAACTGTTGTTATTCCTAGTTTTTCATAAATTCCTTTTAATCCAACTTCATTGAAGTCAGCTCTACCTATAAAGTATTTACCCCTGAAAGCCTTGCCATTATCAAGATAAACAAACTTTGGAATCTTACCTAAATTCAAAATCGCATTCCTTAAAGCTGATGCAATATTTTGCGTATTTTCCTCAAGCATTATTTCATACCCGACTAATGCTGTTGATTTCCAATCTAAAAAACCGACCAGAGTTGCTCTAGTCGGTTTTCCTGTAAATGGATTTTTTATTTGGAAGTTGAGAACGTGTCCATCTGCTACTAGCACATCGCCAACTTCTAGTTTTGAAATATCTCTTTCAATATATGGTTCAACTTTATCGTGATATGCTTTCATTCCCTCACGTTTAAGAATCCACTCATCATAATGATTCTTTCTAAAATTCTCTGCATATCTTTTAAATGATAAATCACAGGGAAGTGCTTTGTAGCCTTTTTTATATAATATCTCTTTAGATAATTTAATAGCTTTACCAACGCAGAATTTATTTTCATGAAGTAAAAATCTCAAAAAGATGTGTTTCATTTCATCGTTTAAAATTGTATTATATTCGCCCTGCTTACTATATTTATATTGTGGGAGTAAAGATTCGTGCGTTTCGTGTTTTTCAAAAGCCTTAACCCAACGATAAAGAGTGCCGATTGATATTGTTCCAAGATATCTAAAAACTTTCGGCATAAACATTCCTGAATTGTATAAATCAAGAAACATTGCATCAGCCTCTTTTTTAGTCTTAAACTTTTTGCGATATTCTTTTAAAGCTACAACAACATCAACTCTTGCTAAAGCAGTTAATTTTGCACTTTCAGCAACAAATGTTATTGGTTGATTTAGTGGAACAAGTGCCGTTGATTTTGTTTCGCCGGTACGAAGTAATTCTTGAATCTCAGGTTCTAATGTTGAATAAAGAATTTCGTAGGAAGTTCCTCCATTCACTTCAACTTCTCTTGCGATATACGGACTGTTGGGTTTGTTGAGTTGTAGCCTTAAAGAACGGGTACTCTTTAACCCTTTAGCCTCTGCGATTTCCTTTATATTTATATAATTACTTTCCATGTGCAACACATTAGCTCTGAGTCGCACAAATTGGAACACTACTTCCGAGCATTGTGTCGAAATGTGTTGTTTAAATTTCAAAATTCCCAAAACGGACTTTTTGCGTAAAATAACCATATTAAGTGTCTTGCCCTAAAAATGGGGTTTGAGCCAATAAAATCTTTAATTTTTCGGCTTACTTAAAAAAAACATTCTATCCGTCTGACCATCTAGTGAGTATTTTCGTCCGTTTTCGAGACAGATAGATTGGTTATTTCCTACCCCTAAAACTCAAACACCAAGCCTATTTGCTTAAAAAAACCACTTTATCCGTCCGACCAAAACGGACATTAAAATACATTCATACAATTAGGATTCGATTCAAATGAGCTGGGGTTTGTTTCGGACATTTGAATTGTAAAAATTAGGCTATGTTGCCTAACGTGTTTGGATATTAGCGATTTTTTAGAGATTGACTGAAAAATCCAAAATTGTCCGATTTTACACTTTTCTGTCCTCAAATTTCCTGTGCCAAAATTCTTAATTCGCCAAAACTCAAACACCGTCTAGAATATAGCGACAACAGGTTTTGGACACAAAAGTCCCATTTGAAATTTAAATTTTTAACTCGGAAACAAGTCGGAAGTGTTTACTATATCTTAATTACAGTAAAATCTACTCTCAAAACACATTACGAAATAATTGACATCATTCCTAAAATCTATAACTTTCAGTCAATAAATTATCATAATTGTTATTAACTTAAAAAAAAATAAATAACTATTATTGAAATTTAATAAATTAAATGTTCATCTGAGATATTTCATTTATAAGTCGTGTGTATTTCAATTGAAGTTCGACCAAATTATCTATATTATCCCTTGTTTTAATGTATCCAATAAATACTATACTTTTATTTATATAATCCTGTAGTTTTTTTCTAATACTTTCATTACTCCAACAAGAGCTTAATATGTATTTTATAACGAGGAGATTGTTGGATAAATTATTAATACAAACAAAAATATTATTATTTTCAAATATTTTAAATTGCGTTTGGTAATAGTGCTCTGCATATTTTTTCTGGTCTTCACTAGAATTTTCTCTTAATTTTTTCAAGCCATTAATTGCACTATCCATATCAGCGTATTTTTGAGCTAAATTACTTAAATTTGTAGAAAATTTATTGACATCATTTTTAAAATTTTCTTCTAAAATTGGTACTAAAATTTCTTTTTTAAAATAT
>JAZTXF010000007.1:0-1668 GCA_045636305.1 Candidatus Gastranaerophilaceae bacterium
TGTCATATGGAGCAAATCCATAAAAAGTCTATATGAGTACCACGGAGAATACTGTGATACATTCGCAAGGTCAGCCATTGTAATATTTGAATCAATGTGCATTGCGATGTAGTCCTGCATTCTTTGAACCGCTTCTATATGCCCATCCATTTCTGTTCACCTCCTTATACTCATATTATAAAGAAATTCGAACGGGCTTTCTCGACTTAATTTGCTGAATAGTGTAGCCGCCCCAATATTGGAGGCGGCTGTTTCTATCTGATAGATAAACTATAATTTATTTAACTGTTTTCAGAAATCCATTTTTTAGACCAAGTAAACAATGTTTCGGACATTGAATTGAAATCTACCGTTCCACCATTTTTCAAGTTCAAAAAGGTTTCGACAATGCCCCGCTCATCAGATGATACAACTTCGAGCAATTCTTTTTGATGGCTGATATAGTTTCCTGTTTGCTTAAAAGCAATTGCCTGTACAACAAAAGAAGCAGATTTATACAATCCTCGTAAAATATCTTCGCTCTTTTCATACAGCATATTGTGTACACATCCATGGAATATGTTGCAGGCACCGATTTTGATTGCCCTGTTCACAGCACTTTCGTCAATAACTGCCATCACCTTGTCAAGGCTTCCCGCGATTGGTGTGGTGTCATGGCAAAACTGGAACAGGTCAGAAGGTTCCCAATTCATAATTTCCTTTTTGCCCGAAAGGAACCCACAAATCAATTCTCTGTGCGGAAGTGTGTCCAACATTTTGTTATAGGTTCGAATGTCAGTAGCAGACAATTCATCTATAATCACAACAATATCAATATCGCTTGTTTCTGTTGCTTCACCACGGCCATAACTGCCTTGCAAACCAACAAACCACACTCGATTTTCAAAAGTTTGATTTAATGCTTTCAAAAACAGGTCTATCCAAGTTTTAATATCTATCACAGAAGCACCTCATAAATATGAACTATTTCTTTTTAAGCACAATCGCAATAAAGTTCAAATATTTTCCGCCGCCAGCATTCATTGCTTTTCTATCCCCGACAGCATATTCGTTTTCCTGCATAAGCCAATCGTTCCAACATTCTTCATTGCTTTCCATTTCTTTTATAGAAAGAACTTCTGCATTTTGAGAAGCGCTAACGATTTTTGTCCAATAATCAATATCGTGTATATAATCAAGTTGTTCTGTTGTCCAAGACAACAACAGTTCTTTCGGTAAGTTATCGTGGCAATCCTTTTTCATACCAGGAACAGTAATATAAATATAGCCACCACTTTTTACAAAGGGCAAAAGTTTATCATCAAGATAACGAGTGTCCCGTCCAAAATAATTATAAGAGTCCGTACTAACAACAGCATCAAAAAAATCTTTTTCAAAAGGCAAATCAGTGGCATCTGCTTTGACAGGGATAATTTGTTCTTCAGAAAGTTCCATCGTTTCAAAAAATCGAGCATTCTCGTAAGGGTCGCTCCATAAATCTGCGGCATATACCTTAAAGCCATATTCTTTTGCGAGAAACACACTGGTCAAACCTTGACCACTTCCCAAATCACATACGACTGCACCATCTTTGATTTTATGCCCCATTAAAAGTTCTTCTTCTAATTTTAACGGATTAGGTCCCATTATTTTCTTCATTAAGTCAGGGGTTTGATATTTTTCGCTTTT
>JAZTXF010000008.1:0-33224 GCA_045636305.1 Candidatus Gastranaerophilaceae bacterium
TTTATTTATCCAGCCATGAAAAATGATTGTTCCGTCTGCCAGCCTATAGAGAGGTTGAAGTTTAAACCCGTCAGGATTTTTTGCTTCATATTTCGGGTTGTTCAAATAATTTGTATCCAAAGGCGGAAGAATTTCACTTACATCTTCTTTTTTAAGTCCGGACAAGAGATATTCATTAAATTTTTTCATATCAGAAACCTGCGTGACGATTTTCTCGCTTTCATCTGCATCTTCACTAGGCAGTTCAGATATTCCGTATTGCAATCCCCACATTTCCGGCGAGCCGTATTTCATTACAGCTTGATGAAAAGATTGATCTAATAAGTGATAGAGCTTATTTACCTTGGCAACAGTAATTCTTTCTTGCATTTTAAGGGGAATCTTAGAATTTAGAATTACTGATATAATTCCTATAATAGAAAGGGCAAAAATTATTTCAGAAACAGTATACGCTTTTTTCTTCATATTCATATTTTATCAATTTGTTTTAAAATATGCAAATAATACATTTTTATGATTGCCAAAAAACTTGAAAAGCCTCATAATATCAGTATAGTAAATAATGAGGCAAAATGCAGAATTTTTCACCGCTTGGAAATCTTATAAATTCATTTTTAAAACAGCAAGCAAGTCGTGCTGCATCTAATATTGTTGTTGGAGGAACACCTTTAAACAGTGTCCAAACCCCTGAGCAAAATGCGACCCCAAAACCTTTGCAACAGCAACCTTTGCCTCAGCAAATGAATTTGGATAACAAACATGCCCTTGCTCAAATGGAAAATACGGAAAGAGCGATTTTGGTTAAAGAATTACTGAACTTACCCCCTACCCTAAAGGAGTTGGTAACTACTTTGCAAAATGCAAAACCGACACAAAATACCCAACTACAAAACATTAATGTTGCTATGTTAATGCAGCTAATGCAAACAAACGGAAAAGAGGCGCTTTCAAAAATTATGCACCTCTCAAGCTTATTGAATAAGCAAGGAAATATTGATAATAAACAGTTGCAAGAACTTCAATTTATTGTTAATGCTTGTATGCCGAATGCCAATATTACTAATACACAATTTATGAAAAATTTGATATTGCTTTATTTACCGTGGTTGCCGGTGGGAGAAAACAACAATTTTGATATTGAGTTTTCTTCTTCTGAAGAAAATGAAAATGGTGATGATGAGGATGATGTCATAACAATTCTTATTCAGACGGAAAACTACGGAAATGTTAAAGTTTTGCTTGTGTTAGAGTCAATGAACAAAGTTAATATTGTTGTCAATTGTGCAAAAATATTTCCTAAAGAACAATTGTTATCAAGACTCAAAGAAAGTTCTCAAGAGTATAAACTGGAAACAGAGCTTGCTGTTAATGAACATGAAATTGTAAAAAAAGATGAGCTAAATAAAGAACAAAAAATCCATTTGAGTGGAGTATCTGTCTTAAATCCTTATATTTTATTGATGGCTCATTCTGTAATAAAAAACGTTATCGATATTGATAAAAGTAAAACTCTGACTGTTGTCAGAAAAAAAGCAATAGAAAAATAAATTTTTTGGCGGAAAACGAAAACACTCTTGGATTGAAGAATAAGGTCAATTATTGTAGGCAAATTGAAAAGAAAAAGAAGAAACGAAGTCAAAAGTATAAAAATAAAAGAACTAACAAAGGAAGTCAAATAAAAAAAAGAAAAAAAGAAAAATTTAAAAAATAAAAATTTTTTATTTATTTTTTTTATTATTTTTTCTTATATTTTGTTAATAGTTTGTTCTTTATTTGTTTGTGTGCGTATATGCAACAGGTAGTGATGCAGAAAGCAACACCTATGATGCAAAAAGCAACATAGTCAAGCGTCATTTTGACGCAAGTTTGGACAAAATGACGAGCCAAAACAGTCAAAAAGACGCCGTTGAAAATCGCAGTTACTACGGATATTTTAAACATCGTCGAATTGACGTTGTTGAAATGTTAATAATTCATCTGAGGCTATGCCATAGAGATTCTTCGGTTGGTCAAGACCATTGAAAACCGCCCTGATATGCGCTGCATGCTTCACCTCAGTGCTTATTTAACTCAATAGATTTGTTTACCACAATCCTCTGTGAACTATTAACTTTATAACATTTTGTATAACTTCTTCTTTCTTTTCTGTGCTAAACTAATCTTATGTACAAATTAAATCTAGCTCATGTTTATCCAAATTTGTTAAACTTATACGGTGACAACGGAAATGTAACCGTATTAAAAAAGCGCTGTGAGTGGAGAAATATTGAACTTTATATTACTGAAATTAATGAAGGTGACAATATAAATCCTGAATTTTTTGATATTTATTTTATTGGCTCTGGTTTAGAGTTACAACAAAATTTTGCTTCAAAAGAGATTATTAAACAAAAAACAGCCCTTCAATCCGCTGCAATCCAAAATAATGTAATATTAGGAATCGACAGCGGTTATCAAATACTGGGCGAATATTATGAAAATTCTCAAAAAGAACAAATTGAAGGATTAAATATTTTAAATACTTATACAAAAAATGACGGAACAAGATTTATAGGAAATGTTAGCGCAAAATGTGATTTTCTTTCACCTCAAACCCTTGTAGGCTTTGAAAACCATGCCGGCAAAACTTATATAAAAGAAGGCACAACTCCTCTTTCAAAACTTGAAATCGGAAAAGGAAACAACGGCGAAGATTGCTTTGAAGGCGCAAGAAAAAACAATGTTTTTGGTACTTATTTACATGGTGCTTTTTTGCCAAAAAATATTCATTTTGCTGATTATTTAATAAAACTTGCTCTTGAAAAAAAATATAATGAAAAAATATCATTAATTGAACTTGATGATGAAATAGAAAAGAAAACACATAATTCACTCATAGGAAAAAAATACTGATGAAAAGCGGATTTGTAACAATAATAGGTCGACCAAATGTTGGAAAATCAACCCTTCTCAACAAACTTTTAGGTCAAAAAATAGTTATAGCAACAGACAAACCACAAACTACCCGAAGAAGAATTAAAGGAATTTTAACAACAGAGCAAGGTCAGGCTGTTTTTATTGATACTCCTGGTATTCACCGACCGTTAGACAAATTAGGAGAATTTTTGGTTGAAGAAAGCCAGCTTGCTATTCCTGATGCAGATTTAATTCTTTTTCTGGTTGACGGTTCTGAACCGGCCGGTTTGGGAGATAAGTGGATTGTAGAAAATCTTTTGAAGGTTAAAACTCCTATTATAATTGTTTTAAATAAAGTTGATAAAGTTAAAAATATGCAAAAAAGAGAAGAAATTCTTTTAACATACAAAACTTTGTTTAATGAAAACATTCCAACCGTAAAAATTTCCGCTTTGACAGGAAGAAATATTGATACACTTGTAAAGACTATATTTAAAAAACTTCCTACAGGTGATTTGATTTATGATGAGGATGAAGTCACTGATGAAAGTGTAAGAAGTATTACTCAAGAAATTATTCGTGAAAAAATCCTTCTTAACACAACAGACGAAATACCCCACTCCGTCGCCGTACAAATAGATAAATATGAAGAAAAAATAGATATAGATAGAATTTTTGTTAATATTTACGTTGAGCATGATAGTCAAAAAGGTATTATAATTGGTAAAAAAGGCGCCATGCTCAAAAAAATTGGGACTCAAGCTCGCATTGAACTTGAAGAGCTTGTCCAAAAAAAAGTTTATCTAGCACTTCAAGTAAAAGTTGAAAAAGATTGGCGTAAAAAACGAAAAAATATCGAAAACTGGATTAATTCTTAATAAAACTTAACAAATCAAGTGGGTTATTTTATCAACTACAACAAATATTTTGCTTTATTTTTATTCAAGAGGTAGATAATACACACACTATATATAAACATACTTTTTTGTTTGTGGTATTTTGTTATTGATAGATTGTTTATTAGTTAGAAGAGGAATAAAACATGTCATTACCAAAAGTAGCATATTTTTCTATGGAAATTGCAATGGACCAATCTTTATCAACCTATTCAGGTGGTTTAGGATTTTTAGCAGGTTCACACATGCAATCAGCAGGCTATCTTCAAATGCCTATGGTTGGTGTAACTATGCTATGGTCTTATGGTTATTATGACCAAAGAATTGACCAAGAAGGCAATGTTGAAGTTGCATACATTAGAAAACACTACGATTTCTTGACTGATATTAACGTATACACAGAAGTTGATGTATTCGGAGAAAAAGTTAAAGTTAAAGCTTACAGAGTAGAACCACATCTTTTTGGAACTTGCCCTGTATTCCTATTAACAACTGATATTGAAGAAAACTCAGAATGGGCAAGAAGAATTTCTCACAAACTTTATGACGGTGATGAAAGAATCAGAATTGCACAAGAAACTATTCTCGGTATCGGTGGTGTAAGAATCCTTCAAGCAGCAGGATATGATTTTGATGTAGTTCATATGAACGAAGGTCACGCATTACCTGCAGCATTTGAATTGTTAAGACAATACAACGGAAATCTTAACGAAGTTAAACGCAAAGTTGTATTTACAACACACACTCCAGTTGCAGCTGGAAATGAAGTTCACTGGGTAGACACACTTCTTGAAGGTGGTTTCTTTGCCGGATGCTCAAGAGAAAGAGCTGTTGAGCTTGGCGGAGAACAATTCTCTCTTACAGTTGCAGCTTTAAGAATGTCTAGAATTGCAAATGCTGTTTCTCAGCTTCACGGTTTAGTTGCTAACAAAATGTGGGAGTGGGTAGACGGAAGATGTCCAATCAGAGCTATTACTAACGCTGTAAATATCCACTACTGGCAAGATGAAAGAATTGCAAAAGCACAAAGTGCAGATGAATTACTTGCAGCTAAATATGAAATGAAAAAAGATTTGTTCAAATATATCGCTGATACAGCAGGAAAAAGATTTGACCCTGATGTATTGACAATTACTTGGGCAAGAAGATTTGCTGATTACAAACGTGCTTGGCTTATCTTTATGGATAAAGACAGAATCGGCAAATTGTTGGAAGAAAACAAGGTTCAATTGATTTTTGCAGGTAAATTCCATCCGGATGATACTATGGGACGTGAAATGTTCAATAAAATCTTGCATAAATCTTACAACCTTAAAAACGTTGTTGTATTACCGGGATACGAACTTGAATTAAGTGCAAAACTTAAAAAAGGTTCAGATATTTGGTTAAATACACCAATCCGTCCGCTTGAAGCTTCAGGTACATCAGGCATGTCTGCAAACATGAATGGTGCACTACACTTCTCTACATTTGACGGATGGACTGTAGAAGGTACATTCCCAGGAATTAACGGTTATACTATTGAGTACCCAGGTTTGGATGATGATATTCCTTGGGAAGAAAGACATTGGAAAGACCATGCTTGTATGATGGATATTATTGAAAACCAAATTATTCCAACATACTATGAAAACAAACAAGAATGGGCTAGAATGATGCGTCAAGCTATGAGAACAGCGGAAGCTTACTTTAACTCAGACAGAATGGTGGTTGAATATTACAACAGAATTTACAAACCAATCGCTCACGAAGAATTTTCTGCGGAAGGCGAAAGAACTGAAGTTAAAGTTGACAAAAAAGTTAACGCAGATGCTTGGACATATTCAAATATCAAATAGTTTGAAAATAAAAGCTAGTACAAAAGGTGGTTGAAAGACCACCTTTTGTGTTATAAAGTCAGTCTATGACAATGAAAAATCAAAATTATGTTTGTATTTTTACCGGTGGCTCAATAAGAGGAGCTGCTTATGTTGGCGCCCTTAGGGCAATGGAGGAGCTAGGTATCAATAATTTATGTTTCGTTGGTTCTTCTGTTGGTTCTGTAATAAGTGTTTTCTACGCTGCAGGTGGTTCGCCTGATGAACTAGAAAAAATTATAAATAGCATAAATTTTGACTTGTTTAAGGATATTAATTTTTCATTTAGTAAGGATTTTTCAATAAGCAAGGGAGAGCATTTTTTAGAGTGGCTAAGAGAGCATATTGAAAAACAATTTTATGGAGAAAATTATAAAAAAGGACAAAATCCCCCTGTTACATTTAAAGATTTGAAAAAAGATGTTGTAATTTTAACTACAGATATTTTGACAACGAGTGTAAAGGTTTTTTCTAAAAAAGAAACACCTGATTTTGAAGTTGCACAAGCTGTTAGAATTTCTTCCAGCATGCCGGGGTTGTTAAAACCATATCAACTTAATAATCAACTTTTAGTAGACGGAGATTTGTCTCGTAGTTGGCCTATTTGGAAAATAGTCCCAAGTTTATGTGACTATAATGCAAGAATGCTTGAATTTCGTCTTGAGGGCAGCAAAGAACGCTTTAAACTTGATAACACTATGGATTTTCTGAATTCTGTTTATACGGCTTTTTCAAATTTTGCTGCCGACCACGTTATTTCCGGTTACCAAAATTGTGATATGTTTGACTATATTAGGCTTGATTCGGGTGATGTTAATATAACGGATTTTAATTTATCTCAAGAAAAACGAAACGAGTTATATGAGATGGGTTATCAAACAACTAAAAATTATTTTAAAAATGTATTGCCTGTTAAAAAAGCTAATATTCTTCCACATTATAAGATTTTTGTTAAGAAACTTTTGGAAATTCAAAAATACATACAAACCTCTAAGTATATTTTGGCAAAAAATGCCCTTGCCGAGCTTTTTGTTGATATTTCAAAAGCCCGTAAAGTTATAGATGTTACATATTATGACAGAATTCTTGATTTTTATGAAGAATATACTCAGAATCTTTTCTTTGCTTTTGGTTTAATGACAATTGTAAAAAACAAAAATGAACTTTCTGCAAAACTGGATGAAATAATAGTTAATTTGACTAAAAAAACAGAAGAAATGGAATATTTTATAAATTCTGTTGAGTTAAATCAATAGTGGTCTTTTCAGCTTTTACGGGAGTTGTTTCTATTTGGGGAATGTAGCTTTTCATCGCTAGCATTTTATTTAGTTCAACACTTAATGCGGAAAAAGATAGGGGTTTTTTATGACTAAATTTTCTGTTAGCGGAATATTCAACAACAGTTTCTAAAATATCTATAAAAGTATTTTTGTTAATATGTGCAAATTCATAATCTTCAAATACTTCCAGTAGATATGGGTAAGTATCAAAAGCCTCAATTTCATTCAACTTTGATACTAAATTTTTAATATCAATATCAGAAATATCAAGCGTCAACAATTTTAAATAATAATTTGAATAACGATAAATATGTTTCAAAATATTTTCATCTGATTTTAATCTACAAGCATATTGGTAAAAATCTCGAAAATAGACATAAACATCTTTTTTCTCAAAAACCTCACCATTAGAATAAATAGACAAATAAGAATACAAAAATTCGGATACTTTGTCCGATAGATTATATTTTGCGTAATTTTCTTCTATTCTTGCAAAATAATTGGCATAAAGACTAATAGCATATTTGCGCTGCAAAGATTCTATTAAAAAAGCTTTTATTTTTTCAACGCTATTTTGCATTAATACCTCGTAAGATTATTATATTTTAAATTTCAGACAAAGGCAAAAAAGTTAAAGAAAGAAACCTTGTGCAAGTACGATTTTGTTACCTGCTGATCTCGCAGGTGGGTGCCCGCCTTAGTATAATCCCGTTTCCTGCTACTCGCCCGAAGCGGGCAGGTCTACTTTGATACTAACAGAAACTAAGCTCCCTATTTATAAAATTGAAGGAACAAAATAGTTTCCTGCACAAGGTACTAGTATCTTTGCATATTTTTTAGAAAAAGTCCACACCCAAAAGGCTTATTTATGTAAAGAATGGTAACGATTTAGTCTTTAAATTGCATTAGTATATGTATCTGTGTAATAATCAATTATAGTTAATAGTCTAACCATTCCTTTCTTGACTTGTGCGGCTCATAGCCGCATTTATTTTTCAAAAAAATGGTTATAATAAATTAAATAGTCATTAACTGACGAGCGAGATTTAAGCTTTCTTCGGTAACGTCACCGCTTGAAAGAATAGCAATAGCTTTAAGTTTGTTTTCTTCGTTTAAATCGTGTACTGAAATTTTTGTAATATCTTTTTGGCTTTTTGCTACATAAAAATGTTTAGCTCCTTTTGCTGCAATGATTGGCTGGTGAGTAATAACTATAACTTGATGAGATTTTGAAAGGTTAACAAGTTCATCAGCCACAGATTGAGAGGCTTTTCCTGAAATGCCGGTATCAATTTCGTCAAAAATTACGGTATTAACAGAATCAGAATTGGCAAAAATTGTTTTGATTGCCAACATTACTCGAGAAATTTCCCCGCCTGAAGCCACTTTTATTAATGGTTTTAAATCCTCTGAAATATTTGTACTGATAAAAAATTCAACATTGTCTATACCGTTTAAGTTCATTGTACAAGGCGAAACTTCAATATTAAATCTAGCCTTTGGAAGCTCCAGTTTTTCTAATTCTTTAGTTATGGCTGTTGATAAAACAATTGCATTTTCTTTTCGAGAAAGGCTCAATTTTTGTGCTAAGCTTTCTAATTTAATTTGTAATTCTTCTATTTCTTTTTCTAATTTTTCCGCTTTTTCAGCAGAAAACTCTATTGAATTTAGTTCTTGAGCCATTTTTTCATAAGTAGTTTGAACATCTTCCAATGTTCTGCCGTACTTGCGTTTTAACTTATCTAAGATACTGATACGCTCATTTATTTCATCCATTCTTTGTTCATTAGGTTCAACTGTTTCTGAATAATCTCTCAGTCTGGTGGATAAATCTTTTATTGTTTCTAAAGCATCTATAATTCCTTCTTGAACATCATTTAAGTTCTCATCATAATTTGTTGCCTTAGAAATATCAAATTTGATATCATTCAGCGCATCTACTATATTTCCGTCATCTCCGTACAGTTTCCAATATGAAGAATATGTTAATTCTTTCAAGGTCTGAGCATTTGAGAGAATGTCTAATTCTTTTTCCAGTTCAATATCTTCACTTAGGTTTTCGATACCGGCTTCTTCAATTTCATTTACTTGAAACTTCAATAACTCAATTTTGTCATGAGTTTGCGCACAGGCTTCTTTTGCTTGCTCATAAAGTTTGAGCGTGTCTTGATATTTTTTAAAGTCTTGTTTATATTCTTGCAAAATGGTTTTATGTTCTATGTTTGCATAAGAATCCAACAGAGAAATATGAAACTTTGGTTGAATATAAGTATATGTCTGATGTTGAGTGTGAATATCGATTAATTTTTCTCTCAATGATTTTATAAAATCTTGAGAAACTAAAACGCCATTTACTCTTGAGCGAGAAGAGGTTTCACTGATTTCTTTGGAAATAATTATTTCATTACTATTATATTCTATTTCGTCTTGCTCAAAAAGTTCTTTCACGCTTTTATTTTCATCGAAAACAACAAGTTCAATATATGCTTTTTCTTTTCCTGTTTTAATAACATCTTTTTTTGTTTTTGCACCAAAAATAATATCAATTGCATTGATAATAATACTTTTACCTGCACCGGTTTCACCGGTAATTACATTGAAGCCTTTATCAAAATTAAGCATCAATTCGTCTATTAATATAAAATCTTTTACAAACAATGATTTTATCATCTTATGCCCTTGGGTCTACCCCCCAGTTTAATTTTTCTCTTAAAACAGTGTAAAAACCATCATCATCCTTGTTTAAAAGAACAATTTTTGCTTTTTTTTCTGCTTTATTTATAACGACTTTATTTTGTGAGCATATTTCAATTTGTCCGTCAACAAAGACACTAAATTGTTGTGTTTCATCTTTTGCGCAAATTTCAATGTTTTCATCGGCAGGAATAACCAAAGGACGAACATTTAAAGTATGTGGGCAAATTGGTACAAGAACAATTGCATCTAAAGACGGTTCCAAAACCGGACCGCCTGCAGAAAGAGTATATGCGGTTGAGCCGGTAGGAGATGCAATAATCATACCATCAGCCATATAGTTACATACCATTTTGCCGTTTAAATAAACTTTTAATTCAACAGTCTTTGAACTGTTTGCATTCTTTATAACCACATCATTTAAGGCACAAACATTATCTTCTAAAGATAACATCAGTCTGTCGTCTATTTTATATTCTCCGTTAATGATTTTTTCGAGTCCTGACTCAATTTCATCGACTTTTGCCTGTGCTAAAAAACCTAACCTGCCAACATTTATCCCAAAAATTGGGATATCTAGCGGGGCATAAAACCTTGCAGCTCGAAGGATAGTTCCGTCGCCGCCAACAATTATGGCAATATCTGCATCGCGTACGGGTTCTTTTATTTCTGAAACAATTGTTACAATTTGTTGCGAGCGAAAAAATTTCTCAACTCTTTCACAAACAGTCAAAACACTTGCTGTTTCTTGTTTATAAACTATCCCTATTTTTTTAAACGTGTTCATATTTTACATTATATTACAAATTCATATAATTTTCTGCAATTTTTACAAACAAAATGTTTTTACATGGATATAGGGATGGAAAAAATTATTTTTAGGAGGATTGACTATGGCAGAAGCAATTTCAGGAATTAATGTACAAACACAAGGTGCAAAAAAACTGGTAAAAGATGAAGACCTTACAAAAAATATGGTTACTCAGACAATGGGTTGGGTAAACGGATTTAATACAAATCAACTCGGCGGTTTATTAAACGGTTCAATGAACAACTCACCGGCAACAGCTTCAACGGCATACGCCGGATAGGAACAATTAGAATTATTTTGTAGTAAAATAATTCTATGATATTAGTTGCAGATATTGGAAATACATCTATAACATTAGGGGTTTATCAGAACGATAAACTCCTTGCTAATTGGAGGTTATCCTCTGACAAAAAACGATCAGAGGATGAATACGGGGTTCTGCTTCTTAATTTTTTGAAACATGCGAACCTTCACGAGAAGCTGCGCGGAGCCGCAATTTCATCTGTTGTTATTCCTTTGACCGAACGTATTAAAACAGCTATTGAAAAATATATTGGAGTTGAAACTTTAGTTGTGAATCATAAAACAGACTTAGGGATAAAGATTGATATTGATAAGCCGGAAGAAGCCGGACCGGATAGATTGGTCAATGCTTTTGCCGCTTCAAAGCTTTATCCTCAACCTGTGATTGTGGTTGATTTCGGTACGGCTACAACTTTTGATATAATTAAAGATAATAAATTTATAGGCGGAATGATTACTGCCGGAATAAAAATACAGGCAGATGCTTTGAGTAATTTAACATCAAGACTTCCAAACGTAAAAATTGAAGCCCCTAAAAATGCAATTGGGAAAAATACGATTGATGCAATGCTTTCAGGGCTTGTTAGAGGTCATTCATGCATGATTGACGGAATGGTTGAGGCTTGTGAAAAAGAGCTTGGACAAAGGGCAACGATTGTTGCAACCGGTGGGTATTCACCCATAATAAGTGATAACCTAAAACGCCCTTTTGATGTAATTAATCCTGAACTCACTCTAGAAGGGCTGCGAATGATTTGGGAAAAACAGCATAATATTTAACGACTTGTTATCATAACAAACCCCTGTTTTGACAGGGGTTTTAGTTTTATATCTTTGTTGATTCTTTTTCTTCCGCTTCAATCTGTGGTTTCATATGTTCTTCAATAAAACCTGTATTGAAATCTCCGCTTATAAATACATCATTGGTTAAAACTTTTTTATGATATGGAATTGTTGTTTTAACACCTGTAATTACAAACTCGTCCAAAGCTCTAAGCATACGTTTTCTGGCAGACTCACGACTTCTTCCCCAACAAATCAGTTTTCCTATCATAGAATCATAATACGGAGGAATTGAATAACCTGTGTATACGTGAGATTCAACTCTTACACCAAAGCCTCCAGGTGCAATGTATCCATTAATTTTACCAGGGCAAGGCATAAAATCTTTAGTGGAATCTTCTGCGTTGATACGGCATTCAATAGCGTGCCCATGAAGATTAACTTCTTCTTGGGTACAAGAAAGTTTTTCACCGCTTGCAACTCTAAGCTGTTCCTTAACCAAATCAAGGTTAGAAATCATCTCAGAAACACAATGTTCAACTTGGATACGGGTATTCATTTCCATAAAATACCACTTTCCGTCATTGTTTAAAAGAAATTCAATGGTTCCTGCACCTTCGTAGTTTATAGCCTTTGCAGCGGTAACTGCAGCTTTTCCCATAGCTTCACGGGTTTTTGCATCAATAGCAGGAGAAGGCGCCTCTTCAATAAGTTTTTGATGTCTTCTTTGAACGGAGCAATCTCTTTCACCTAAGTGGACAACGTTACCATAACGGTCTGCAATAATTTGAACTTCGATATGTCTGGGGTTTATAATATATTTTTCAATATAAACACCTGCGTTGCCAAAGGCTTTTTCTGCTTCAGTTTTACATAGAGCAATGGCTTCAACTAACTCTTGGTCGTTATTAGCTATTCTCATTCCTTTTCCGCCGCCGCCAGCCGTAGCTTTGACGATTACTGGGTAGCCAGCTTGGTTTGCAAATTTAATTGCATCTTCGTCATTTTCTACCAAATCTGTTCCTGGCGTAACTGGAACATTGTGTTCTTGCATAGTTTTTCTTGCTGTTGCTTTGTCACCCATTGCACGCATAGCGTCTGCTGAAGGTCCAATGAATTTTATTCCGTGAGCAGTACAAACATCAACAAAGTCTGCACGCTCTGCCATAAAACCGTATCCCGGGTGAATTGCGTCTGCGCCGCTTATTAATGCGGTAGAAATAATAGACGGAATGTTTAAGTAGCTTTGAGTAGAAGATGCAGGCCCAATACAGTATGCTTCATCTGCGAAAGAAACGTGTAAACTATCAGCATCTGCTTGTGAGTACACTGCAACGGTCTTAATTCCAAGTTCTTTGCAGGCTCTTATTATTCTTAGTGCGATTTCGCCTCTATTGGCGATTAATACTTTTTTAATCATTTTTTTCCTCTTGGTTCGAATTAATCAATAGTATTATGACAGATTATTCAACGTACATTAATACTTGACCGTATTCAACAGGTTGTCCGTCTTCAACAAGAATTTTTGTAATTTTACCTGAAACTTCTGATTCAATTTCGTTCATAAGTTTCATAGCTTCAATGATACAAACCACTTGTCCTTTAGAAACAACATCACCAACTTGGGCAAAAGGTTTTGCGCCCGGAGATGGAGCACAATAGAAAGTTCCAACCATAGGAGAAAGGATAGGTGTTCCTTTTTCTTCTTGTGGTTCAGGTGTTGCTTCTGTTACTTGTTTAGTCGGTTGGGCAACAGGAGCAGCTACGGTCGCAGGTGCTGTAACAGAAACGGTTTGTGCTGTCACAAGTTCTTTTTCTTTTTTCAAAAGAATAGCTTTATCGCCATCTTCAAGGGCTAATTCTGTTAATTGTGAGTCAGAAACCAAAGTTACTAACTTTTCGATATATTCTAAATCAAATTTCATAATTTCTTCCTTTTTAAACATATTAAACTCTGTCTAAATATTCGTTAGTTCTTGTATCGACTCTAATTTTATCGCCGATAGCAATGAAGAAAGGAACGTTAACAACCGCACCTGTTTCTAAAGTAGCAGGTTTTGTTCCGCCTTGTGAAGTGTTTCCTCTTTCTGCAGGTGGTGTGTCAGATACTTCAAGTTCAACGTGATTTGGAATATCCACACCGATAATTTTTCCGTCGTGAAGAAGCACACTTACTTCCATATTTTCTTTAAGATATTTGATTCCGTCACCAATAGCAGCTTCAGGGATATTCAACTGTTCATATGATTCCATATCCATCATAACGAAGTCATTTCCTTCTTTGTAAAGGTATTGCATAATACGTTTGTCTAGGGTAGCTTTTGCAACTTTTTCACCAGCTCTGAATGTTTTTTCTACAACTTGACCTGTTTCAACGTTTTTGAGCTTAGAGCGAACAAAAGCTGCACCTTTACCCGGTTTTACGTGTAAAAACTCTACAACACTCCAAAGTCCGTTGTCTATTTCTAATGTTAATCCTGTTTTTAAATCGTTTACTGAAATCATATTAAAATCCTTATTACACTTGTATGACAACACATTCTACCACAAATAATCATTTTTGAGTATAATTCTAACAATTTTGTAATATTTATGGCATAAAAAGCAATTATATTCTTGTTTTTGTTTTATATTTTGTGTAAAAATAGTTATAGGTGGTCTTTAATTTTACAGGTAAGAAAATGATAAAAGTTGTTTCTGCAAATTGTGACAATGTTTTTCAACAAAATAAAAATATTGCTTTTAAAGGAGTTATCTTGGCTCGTGTTGTTCAAAAAAACGTCGCATCTAACGGAGATGTTTTTTATTCGACCTTGATGAACAAAGAAGGAATTGACGGCATATATAAAAGCTTAGCATATAAAGTTTCACACTTAAAAAATATGAATATTATTAAAAAATTGGCAGCTGCAATCAATGATTTTAATATAAAAAATCCTGTTATTAATTCAACCATTATAGGGGCAAATTCTGATTGCAAACGCTTTCTTTTAACTGATACGGACGCGGATACCGTTCGCAAATTAGGAATTAAATATTATCGTAACAGAAATTATCATCCTGATTATTTTAAAAATCTTGTTTCTAAAAACATTATATCTGACAAAAACAGAAGAAAATTTAATAAAGCAGGTAAAGAATTGGGAATAGACTTAATAGTTGAAGATATTAAAGGTAAACGTAAACTGGTTGATATTGACATTGTTACGGCAGAAGACCTAAATAAAATGAAACCTGCGCTAAGAAAAACCGTAAATTCACCCAGTGTAGAAAAAAGTAACTATGTACAACCAATTTTTGACTTTTTTGACGAAGTTAAAACTCCGAGCAAAACTCATTACGATTATGAATAATTAATAATTCATCGCTTCGCTCTGAATGACGGGTAGTTTTTTGTTATTCAGAGAGAAAGCACTAATTGAAACTATTTTATTCTTTTCTTAAATCAGCAAGTTTTTGATACAATTCAATTTCTTTTTCTGTAAGATTTTCAGGAATAACAATATTCATCTTTAAGTTTAAAAAGCCATACCCGCCTGCTTTTTTAGGGAGTCCTAATTCTTTTAGCCGCATGATTTTTCCGCTGTTTGTTTTGGCAGGAATTTTGACCATAATTTTTCCATGAGGCGTAGTCACTTGTTTTGAGGCGCCTAAAACAGCATCAAATGGCGTAATATCTAATATTTTAGTTAAATCTGTGCCATTAATTTCATAGTTTTTGTCATAAAAACTTATTTTAAAATACAAATCACCTTTACGCCCGTAGCTATCAGCTTTTCCTTCGCCTTTAAGTCTAATTTTTTGCCCTTCTTTAACCTCTTTTGGAATTTTAACTTTTAGTGAGCGATTTGTGTTTACAAATCCTGTTCCGCCACAATTGTGACAAACAGCCCCAGGGCCTGAACAGTTTGTACATTTTTCAAGGTTTTTAAGGTTAACTGTAATTTGTTCTTCTTTCATTAAATCCGCAACTGACAACTTCAGGTCTTGAGTAATATCTAATGATGTTGTATCTTTCGTAGGTTGTTGTTTTTGAGCAGATTGTCTGCCATAACTCGAGTACCCTTGATGAGAAGGTCCTGAGGAATATTGTCCTGCAAAATCACCAAAAAGCGTTTTAAAGAAATCAGAAAATCCTCCCATGCCTGAAAAATCAGAAAAGTGAGCTCCTTGTCTACCGCCGCCGAATGCTTGTGAAAAATCAAACCCCATATTAGAAAATTGGTTAGGGTCAAAGTTTGCTCCACCTTGCCAATTTGAACCAAAAGAGTCGTATCTTTCTCGTTTTTGTTTGTCACCTAAAACTTCATATGCTTCGTTAATATCTTTGAATTTAGCTTCGGCTTCTTTTGTTTTATTTACGTCGGGATGGTATTTTCGGGCCAATTTTCTATAAGCTGATTTTATTTCAGCATCAGTTGCTCCTTTTTTTACACCCAGTATTTGGTAGTAGTCTTTGTATTCCATATGTTTCCTCTTTTCCCATAATAGTATAAATTTTCTTTTTTTTATACTTTTTTAATGAAAAATTAATTTTTGTTTTATTTGCTTGGTTCAACTATAGTTAAGACATAAGGTTTAGAAAAGTATTTGTTTGCAACGGTAATGATATCGTTTGAGCTTATTTTTTGGATTAATTTAGGATATTTTTTGTTGAAAGCATAACCTCTGTTTGTTGTTTCAAACCAACCGATAGAGGAAGCTTTTTCACTGTTTGTTTCTTGATTTAGAATAAAGTTTCCTATTAACTTATCTTTTGCAGCTTGAAGTTCATTTTGTGTGACAAATTCAGTTTTTAAGAGGTTTATTTCTTTAAGAATTTCATTTTTTGAGTGTTGAGCTTTTTGGGGACTTGTTCCTATGTAAGTTAAGAAAAAACCTTTATTCATATTTGCGGAAAAAGCTGAACCAACCTGATAAGCTAAACCTTGCTGGTCACGCAAATGCTCAAATAACCGAGATGACATTCCTGTACCCATAATTGAATTTATAACTTGTAAAGTTATATAGTCTTTTTCGTTTGATAACCCGCATGTAGGCCAACCGAGAACAATCCACGCTGTTTGAGTATCTTTTTTAATTATTTTTTGATTATTGTGCGCTAGTTCCGGAAAACTGTTTTTATATGTGTCAAAGTTAAATATTGCCGGATTATTGCTGTTTAATGATGTTGCAAAAAAGTCAAAGAGTTTGTTTTTTTGTTCTTCTGAGAGGGATCCGTTAACGGAAATTATTGCGTTTTTAGGATTAAAAATCGTTGAATAATAATCAATTAAATCTTCTCTGTTAATAGTCGGTATTGATTTCTCAATTTTTTTAGATGTGCTTTTTGCGTATGGAGAATTTTGATAGATTAGTTCTTTAAATTCTTCAATAGCATTGTTAAATGGCTTGTCTCTGTTTGATTTTATTGCTAACAGTGTGTCCGTTTTTAGGTTTTCAATTTCATATTTGTCAAAAAGAGCGTTATTAAGAGCCTCATTTAATAAATCTATTGCAGACGAAAGTTCATTTTTTGTTGTTTTCAAAGAAATTTCAAAAGTTTCTAAGGCGCTTGAGATGTTTAATTTTATCCCTTTTTCTTCTAAAATTTGAGCAAACTCATTTTTAGTATATTTTTTAGATCCTTTTTGCATTATTTCTGCAACTAAAGAAGATATACCGGCTTTTTTCTCAAGAAGCTTTCCACCTTTAAAATAAATTTTTACGGCAATAATATCATTAGAGTTATTTTGGTTTAAAATCACTGTCGCACCATTTTCAAGCCCATATTTTTTTATTGAATTATCTTCACTTATTAATGTTGATGACGGTTTTTTAATTTGATTAATCGGAATCAATGAGGGCTCTTTTTTCTCATAACTTCCGGGCAAAAGGTAAGATATTGCCATTTTATTTGTATCCAAATATTTTTTTGCTGCTGCTTGAATGTCTTGCGGTGAAAGCTTTTCTAAGTCTTGAATATAGTTGTCATAAACGTTTATATCTCCAAAAACCGTTTTGATATAGCCCATTTCTTCCGCAATATTTGTGATTGATTCTCTGGAATAATACGTATCCCTTTCAATAATTTTAAAAGCTTTCTGCATTTCTTCTTTTGTTGGAGGGTTTTTTTGTATATTTTTAATCTCTTCTGAAATAGCTCTTTCCAGCTTAACCATGTTATCAGTCTGAAAAGTTGCTTGGATAAGAAAAAGCCCGTCATCTCTGTTTGTAGAATTCATAGCAGCAATATTTTGAGCCAAACGCTTTTGGTCTTTAACAGATTTATAAAGTCTGGATGTCGCACCATCGCCTAAAATTGTTGCAAGAACATCCAGTGCGTAGTTTTCTTTTTTATTCTTTGCCTCAACTCCACGAAAGCCCATTAACATATATGCTGATTCTATTCCGTCCTTTATAAATATAGCTGTAGACGGTTCTGTTATTTGCTTTTCTTTTGCATATTCACATATTTTGTTTTTTTGCGCAGGAGCGTTAAAATACTTTTTGACTTTTTCTAACGTTGTTTGTGCATCAACATCACCAACGATTATTGTAGTCATATTTGCCGGTGTATAATGTGTTTTGTAAAAATCCAACATCTCTTCACGAGTAATTGTTTCAACAACTTTATTGGTTCCGATTACTTCTCTTTTGTACGGGTGAGTTTTATAAAGTTGAGCAATCAGTCCTTGATATAAAATATTTTGCGGATTATCTTTGTTTTTTGAAATTTCTTCAAGAACGACTTTTCTTTCTTTTTCCAACTCATTTCTGGGCAAAACCGGATTTAGAAGCATATCCGCGTGCATTTCAAGCGCAGTGTCAAAATCTTTTGACGGAATTGTTATGTAATAATGAGTAAAGTCCTTACTTGTTGCCGCATTTGTATTTGCGCCCTTTGATTCAAGAATTTTGTCAAATTCTCCTGTTGGATATTTTGTCGTTCCTTTAAAGAACATATGTTCTAAAAAGTGAGCAACACCGTTATTTTTTTCTGTTTCATCAATTGAGCCTGTCTTTATCCAAGTATCAATTACTACTATAGGATTTTCTTTAACCTCTTTTATAATAACTGTTTGCCCATTATCAAGCTTAAATATTTGATAGTCCTGTGCAAAAGAGCAACTTCCTAAAATAATTATCGCCAAAGTTATAATAAATTTTTTCATAAACACCTCATAAACCTATAATAAAAGTTTACTATATTTTTGGTAAATGTAAAAATTATTCACATAGGCTAATGCTAAAAAAAAGAAAAGTATCGCAAAAGAAGAAAACCGCGCCTTGGCTCCGCCTTTATGTCGGGGGCACCTGCCCCTTTTCAACCAGCCGACTTAAAGAGCTAAAGTTCATCGGATTAGGATTCATTTTTTGGGGCACCTGCCCCTCTTCAACCAGCCGACTTAAAAAGTAAAGTTCATCGGATTAGGATTCATTTTTTGGGGCCGCCGCCCCTTTTCAACCAGCCCACCCATTGAGCTAAAGCTTGACCAAAGAGGATTCATTTTTGGGGCCCCTGCCCCCTTTCAACCAGCCGGACTCAAGAGCTAAAGTTCATCGGATTAGGATTCATTTTAAATAGGGGCTTGAAATTTGTTCAAACATACTTCATAATAAGAAATGCAAGTAGAATTTTGGAGGTGTTTATGCTTTTTGATTCTTATATAGTTAGTGCTACAAAAACACTTCTTTCTAAGTCTTTATCCTGCCTACCAAAAAAACTAAATTGTAGTATGGGTTTCAAGCGTTTTGCGTTCACTTTGGCGGAGACTCTTATTACTTTAACCATTATCGGTGTTATTGCTGTTTTTACATTACCTACCCTTATAAACAAGTATAATGAAAAAATTACGGTTGCGAAAGTAAAAAAAGTTTATTATATGCTTGATCAGTCGTTTCAAAAAGCCGTATTGACATATGGTCCGGTTCAAACTTGGGATTTGGAAAAAAGCGTAGCTAATACTTATGATGAAAATGATAATGTAATTACTGTAGGAACGTCTCCCAGCAGTCAAGTTTTTTTAGAAAAATTGTTAATAGGAATTAAAGTAAAGGATATTGAGGGAACAAAAAACGGTTGTCATAGGCTAAACGGACAAACAGCTAATTGTATTATGCGTTTTGTTTCTGACGATAATATTCTGTTTTATGGCGGGTTTGTAACTGATCCAAAATGTAAAACTGTAAAGGGGACCTCCGCAGCGTTATCATCAATTTGTGGTGAGCTTGCAATAGATATAAACGGAAAGAAAGAGCCAAATACATTGGGCAGTGATCAGTTTGTGTTTCATATTACAGGAAAGGGGATAATTCCAATGGGTTCACCTTCCGATAATTATTGGACTCCGGAAGAATATTGTAACCCTAATATACAAAATCGCTATAACGGCTATGCGTGTACGGGCTGGCTTATCCAAAACGAAGAAAGGCCATGGCTTAAAGGCAAGGGCGTGAGTTGGAAAACAGAGCCAGCGTCTCAAGAACAAGAAGAAACAAATACATAAACTACGGAAACAACAGGGTCTGATGAATCTACAGATACAAAGACCCCGTATATGGGAAAAGTTTGGTATTGAAATAATATTAGATAATATATTAACCTTCTCTGATTACAAGTGCGTTGGAAATTGCAATCCCTCCTTTTATTCCGGGGGTATTGACTATTTTATCCTTTACATACATAACACTGGAACCTCCGCCATCAAGGTTCATTGCCCATATACAGCCAAAGTCTTTCATTTGTTTAGCTGTTTCTTCCAGTGTCATTCCTATCGAGTTTTGTTCTCTTCCGTCAATTGTCATCATTATAAATTCATTATTTTCTGTGTAGCCGATAGCTGTTCTTGGGTTCCGTCCGGTAATAGCAAGTAATTTTTGTTCTTTTGCATCAACAAAAATTTCTCCGTTTTTAATTAAGAAAGGGCCGCCACTAACAATATGATTAGATTTTTCCCATGCTTTGTCATTTTTTATTTCAAGTTTAATTTTTCTCGTTCTGAGTAAGTTAGCTAAAAAAACCTGTTTTTCATCTTTTATTTGGGCGTTGTAGATTATATCTGCTTTAGATTTTGGTGCGGAAATAACAAAGCCGTTTTCGGGGATTTTTATTTCATTTTTTGATGCTTGGATAATTTTTCCATCTTCTATCGCAATATTAATTCCGTATTTTGGTGCTTTTGGAGAGATTTTTCCCCAATCACTCGTGTAGATTAAAACATAAGTTGAAAGCATTCTTGGTTGATTTATATTATCTACGTTAAGTTCTATATTTTTATATTTTAATTTGGCGTTTAATTGGTATTTCTCCATTACAAAACCATTATCTTCTATGCCTAACGCTACACGATTAAAAATAGGACCGGTATAAAGTTTTTTATCTATCATTAGTGTGCCTAATGGTATACCGTTTTGCGGCTTAAAATAGGTTGCATTTATTGCGACTATTGCTTTGCTTTTGGTAGCTAAATTTTTGATGGTTGCCTTGTTGGATAAAGTTTTTGCGGCTAACACGGGTGCTACTTCTAAATTTGGGTTTATTTTTTTATTTATTTCTATAACATTAATTTTAACATTTCCGCTCGATATGTGTTTTGTTAGTTTTATGTGTTTCACTCCCTCTGAAATATCATATATGACTCCTTGCTTATACCTGTCCCTTGTTGATTTATCCCATTTTTGTTTTTCTGTGTATTTGTTTTCTGACTCTGTTTTATATTCGTAAAAATCTTTTGATATATGTCCGTATTGGATGTTAGGACTTGCTATGGCGGGGTTATTCTGATATAAAATATAGCGTTGAGGAATGGTTAAAAAACTTAAAACTACGGCGTAGGTTGAATATAGTATCAACTTTGTACAATTTTTATTTGTTTGTAGTGCCAGTGTCGTCATATCAGAAACCTCTACTATAATTGTAACATATTTTTTCGAGTTTCTCAATATTTTTTATATATTTTTGTTGTTATTATAACAAAAAGTTACAAAAGTTTTTCTGTACAAAACGAAAAAACTAATTTATAATTATTGGGAGTGTTATGTTGCATATGCAACGGGAGGGTTGATGGAAAATATTGAACTTTTTAAGGGTATAAAAGAGGGTGGACTCGACTCCCTGCTTGGATATTTGCAAGCAAAGCCATATGTTTTCAATAAAGATAAAAAAATATATAAACAGGGTGATAAAATTACGGATATTGCGATTGTTCTTGTTGGCGAGGTAAAATTAACTACGACAAATTTAGATGGCAGTGAAAATATTTTGGGATTTGCGCAGCACGGAGAAACTTTTTGTGCGAATTATGCATATTCTAAAGAAAAGATAACAGAAGTTAATGCTATTACTACAAAGCAAACAGGGGTTTTGTTTTTGCCCTTTGAACGAATAATAAAATTTAATGAAAGTACTGCCCTTTGGCAAACACTATTAATGAAAAATCTTTTTGATTCTATGGCGCAAGAGAATGTAAAAAATAACCAAAGACTTTCTTTTCTTGAAAAGAAAACCATACGGGAAAAAATGCTCTCATATTTGAATTTTGAGGCAGCAAAAGCTAAATCCGGATGGTTTGAAGTAAGTTTATCCAGAGAAGAAATGGCGGAGTATTTATGTGTGGATAGATGTGCATTAAGTCGCGAACTTTCTAATATGCAAAAAGAAGGCCTTTTAGAATACAGAAAGAATGAATTTAAACTTTTTTCTGCTAATTAAATTTCGTGCAAATATGAGCTAAGTCACAAAACTTGCAAGCTTTTTCATTTTTTTTTGTTTCGGTTTTGTTTTCTTCGCAATTTATTGCTGATTCAAGGATGGAGTCAAATTTGATTTTAACGTTTGGTTCGTTTTCTAAAGAAACTCCGGAAAACAAGCCGTCATCTCCAAGTGCGACGAGTAAAGCTTTTTTAACTTTTAATCCTTCCGATTCTAAAGCTGTTTTGTATAAGAATAATTGTTTAAAATAGTTTTCTTTATCTTTTTGAATGTCTTTATTCGTTTTAAAATCAATTATTGAATATGAGTTATCGGAATTTTTTACTAATAAATCAATATCTCCAAAGAATAAAACTTTTTTATCATTAATTTCATAAATACATTCAAAGTGTTTTTCAACTTGTGTTTCAATATTTTGAAGATTTTTTACGGAATAAGGTGAAGTCAAAAAGGAATTGTAGAGATTGTAGATTTTATTTTTAACTTCATAATCAACTTTTATACTTTCGAGCAGTTTGATTATTTCTTCTTTTGTAAATTCTTTTTGGTAGATAAAACTATTATAAATCAGTTTGTGTACGATGTTACCTATTTGGGCGCCATCAGAAGATTTTAAGGGAGTAAAGCCGTATTTGTATTTTAATTCAAATTTTTTTGAGCAAAGAGAGAAAGTATTTAATTTACTGAATGAAAATTTGTAAATTTCTTTTGGTTTTTCAATTTTGTCAATATTTAGGGGTTCAAAAATTCTTGTTGTAGCTTCTTTTTTATATGTATAGTTTTGATTTTTTGCGGTTGAAATATCTTCCGGTTTAGTGGTTTCAAGAATAACACATTGAGGAAAATCTTTTGTATATTCAGCAGGGTTTGTTCCTTTTAGCCCATCAAAGGATAGGACGTTCAAGTATTTTTCTGCACGAGAAACAGCAACATAGAAAACTCTTTTTTCCTCTTTTTTTGTTCGTGGTTTTTTCCAAATAGCTTTATAAATAATACTTTTTGGAGATGTTTCATCATAAAATTTGTTAATAATTAAACCAAACCCCGGTTTTTTTCCGTATTGTAAATCAAAAGTTATTTTTTCATCCGATTTTGCTTGTCTGTTGGTGATTCCGCATACAAATACATAAGGAAATTCTAAACCTTTGCTTGCGTATATTGTAAGGATTTGAACAGCGTTCTTGTTAAGCGAGGAAACGTTTGGAAGTTCAAAGTTTTTATCTTCTGAAACTTTTTCAATATATTCTAGCAATTCTGAAATATTAGTGTATGTTTTGTTTTGTTCGTAGTCAAAAAGTATTTTCTCAAAAATCCTTAAATTGTTTTCGTTTTTCATTTGTTCAATATCGGTTTTTGCTTGATATAAAGGAATTTCTTGTTGCAGAAAGATAAAAAGATTTAAAATGTTTTTTTTCTGTTTTATTTGAATAGCTTTTGTAAGTTGAGAGTATATTGCGTTTAGTTCAGTGTTATTTAACAGGTTTTTTTCAAAAAGAGTTATTATTTTTTGCGCAAAATTAAGTTTTTTTCCTTGAATAATTAATCCTAGTTTGCTGTATTCAGTATCAATCTTTTGTTTAATTTTGTACAATTCATTATCACTATTTTTGATTTTTAATAATCTGGTTAATGCAATTTCGTTTGAGGGATTTTTGAGTAGCGCTAATATGGCACATGCATTTTTGATAACCGGTTCAGAGAAAAATGTTTTGTTAGCTTTTTTTATTGAAGGAATGTTTGCATCAGTAAGAATTTTTTCAACCAATTCAGACTGGGCGTGAGATTTTACAAGGATTGCAAAATCATGAAATTTAGCGTTATTTTCTTTGCAAAGGCGCAGAATTTCTTCTGCTATGTATTTTATTTCTGTTGTTTTTCTTTCGTATTCATTTGAGCAATTTAAAAGAATAGTGTTTTTTACAAATTTATTTTCTGTTTTTAAATCTTTAACTTTGCATGCGCTCAGAGGTTCATTTAAATTTAATGTGTTTAAGGTTGTGTAGTTTACAAGGTCTAAAACATGAGAGTCTGAGCGATAATTTGTTGAAAGTTTTATTTCAGGATATTTTTTAGAATATTTTTCTTCAATATATTTATGTAATACTTCTAAATTTTCCATTTGTGCATGTCTAAAACCGTAAATAGATTGTTTTCTGTCTCCTACAAAAGTGATATTGGGAGTTTCATTATTTAAAAGTAATTTTATTAATTCTAATTGAGCGCCGTTTGTATCTTGGAATTCATCAATAATTAAGTGCTTAAAAAATTTTTGATAGTACGAACGGATAAGAGGACTTTTTTTCAAGATAAGAATTGTTTTATTAATTAAGTCATCAAAATCCACCAAATTTTTTTCTGCGAGAATATTTTGGTAAATAGCGTATATGTAGGCAATTACTTTAGTTAAATAATTTTCAACTGTTTCAAAAGCTTTAATATTTTCATAAAAACCGTCTTGAGCAACCCAATTTTCAGGTTTTCTGCTACCGTTTTTAACAAATAATTTTTCCAAGTCTTTGAAAATTCCGTCTGTTTCATAATCAGAGCAATCTTCATTATATTCTGACAAATGTTTTTCCCAAACATTTATATATTCTTCTTTTGTTTTTAAATTAAAAGGCAATGTAGAGGAGATTGATGAGAATTTTTTGTTGGCAGTTAAAGTGGCATCTAAAAATTCTTTTGGGGTTAATCCGACAGATTTTATTTTTTTAATTACTTCAAAAATATCTTCAAAAATATCATCCAGTTTGTCAATTACTGCGAGTTGTTGAAGGTTTTTTATATCTATAATATTTTTTTCCAGTTGTAAATCTTGTGAAATTTCATCTAAATTGGAAATAGTTTCATACTCATTGTATTTTAAAATTTTGATTAATTGCGAATAAGTTTCATAAAGTACTGATGTTTCAGCCAGTTCAAAATCCGGAGATAAGTTGATTTCGACGGCATGCCTGCGCAAAATTTTATTACAAAAACCGTGAAATGTTGATACCCATAATTCATCTTCATAAGAGTTTAAATTATTTGCATTTAATTCTTTAATAATTCGCTCTTTCATTTCGTTTGCGGCTTTGTCCGTAAAAGTTATAACCAAAATTCGAGAGGTGGGGGTGTCTGTATTTTTTTCTATTAAATCCAAGGTTAATTTTGCAAAACGTTTAGAAATAATTTTTGTTTTTCCTGTTCCTGCGCCTGCCACAATTTTTGTACAAGAGTCTAAGGAAGCCTTTGCCGCTTCTTTTTGTTCAGGATTTAATTCTTCAATAAGTTTTTCTATTGTATTATTCATTTTCTTCCTTATCACTTGTATCACACAAAAATTTAAAACCACAGTTTTTACAATTAAACTCTGAATATCTTGGTTCAAAATATTCTCTGTTTCTAATTTTATCAATAATAGTTTCTTTTAAATTTTTTATAATGTTTTCACTGTATTGGTTAATAATTGAAGCTTTTACGGTGTCTCTGTAAATTCCGCCATTTTGATTTTTAGGGCGAATATACAATAAATCAAATGATTCAATTTTATCTTTAAACATTTCTAAATCTTGAGAATTTTGGCAAGCCAAATAGTATAAAGGAATTTGATACGAATATTCATTAGCTAATTTTTCAACATTTCCGACTTGTCCGCTTTTTGTTTTGAATGTTACACCGTTTTCACTTATGTAATAGTTTAGTTCTCCATATGTTTTTCCGGTTTTGTAGTCCACTACAATATATTTGTCTTTAAATTTATAAATTGCATCTATTCTGCCGTCAAAAATGACATTTGGTAATGCATCTAATGAAAAAGAAAAACTTTTTTCACAAATAATTTCTTCAGGTTTTTCATTAAAAAAGTTTATTTTGTCCAACTCATCAAGAGCGCTTAAAAACGCAGTTTGCATTTCTGAAAGGCTTAATAAATCGGTGGCGCAGATGAGATCAATTTCACGCTCATTAAAGCCTGCTTCTAAAGCTTTTTGTTTGTCATTAATTGAATTAAAAAGAAGGTTACAAAGTTCTGCAACAATTATTTTGGAATATTTATCCAAATAATTTTTGTTTAAATTTTCTAAAATATAGTGGACTATAGAGCCATAGTTAGCGGCAAATGAGCTGGTTTGTGTTAGTCCGATTAAATTGCTAAAGTAAAATTTTCTTGGGCATTTTTGGAAATTAGAAATTGCAGAAGCACTTAGTTTTAAAATATCTTCGTCTTTTATTACAATATCTGAAACAAAGGTTGTTTCTTTAAAGTCAAATTGTTGTTGTTTTTTTGTGGGTGTGTAAATAAAATCTGAGTTTGTAAAACTTTCAGGGAAAACTGATATAAGGTATTGAAAAAAGATTGATGGTGCTGTTTGCTTTTTTTCTTCATATTTGTGAGAGGTGATAGTTAAATTATCAGTTGTTTGAGTTAGTTTCTCAGCTAAATTTTCAGCGGAGTTTTTTATATTGTTTTTTAAGAAAGAAAAGTTTGTATCTGGTTTATTTAATTCTGCATAAATTTTTTCTTGTGCTTCACTTGTTAAAAAGTTAATATTTGTATCTGTTTTGGGGTAAACTTTTTCATTCAAACCAATAATATAAAGGTTTTTTGTAGGTTCCAACTCTTTTTTTTGAATATCAATTATTTTTACATAATTTTTTTCTTTAGTTTTTATTGTTGATTTAGAATTATCAATTAATTTTATTAATTCTATAAAATCAGGTTCGTAGTTTTTGAGCTTCTTATTAAAGGCTTCAAATTTTTCTATTTTTTGCAATAAATGTGCAAAATAAGATTTAAATTCACTTGAAGCCTTTTCTAAAGAAGCAAAAAGCAGAAAAATTTGTACTATTTCTCCTTTTTTATATAATTCTGAAGAGGTTTCTAATCTTTTTATTTCATTATTTAATTTTTGGGCATCTTCTTTGGTGAGAATATTTGAATATTTTTTTACGCATTCTATCAAAGAATTTGAATTTGTTGATTCAAGCAGTTCTAAAAATTTATCTTTTGCAAATTGATTTTGCAAAATTGAGCTCATTATATTTTCAAAATGAGTATTTATTTCATTGTGAATAGTTTCCATATCAAGGCGATTAGTAGCCTTTTTTAGATTTTTTTGTGCTTCACATATAGAAAGAATTTGTTTAATCCTTATTTTAAAATATTCATATTCTTCACATGTTTCTTCAATATTTGTGTAAATATTTGCCATTGTAAAAATATCATTTATAGCTTTTTTATGAGTTTGAGAGGCAACAATGATTGTAAAATCTGATAATGATGCGTTTTCCTTTTGAATTTTTTCAATAATTTCTTTTGCTGTAAAGGTTATTTCATCCCTAACGTCGTTAAACGAAATAAGTCTAAAGTCATTTAACTTTTGAGTTGGGAGTTGTTGTTCCGGTTTTATGTATTTGTTTAAAATTGCGTTGGAGGCTTTGTTGTGGTTGTTTGCGCACAAATCAATTTCTTTTGTCGGAGCAATAATTTTTAAAAGGTTAAGTTCTGTAGGTGTGTATTTTCTACCTTTATCCAGTAAGAATTGTTTTATATCTTTTTTTATAAAGTTTAAGAAGTTTGGGTTTTTTTCAAAAATATGGATAAGATATTTTGGCAACATTTTTGTTGTAAGGAGATTTAGTTCATTTAATTTTTCTAAATATTTTTGGTAAGACAAAACAATGACATTAAATCTCTCTTTTTCTGTGTCGTTGATGTCAAGTTTTTCCAATAAATTGAATAAATCATTTGTGTTAATATCGCAGCAAATAAAAAGTTCAAAAAATTCAGATAAATAATTTTCAAAAAAGTTTGTTTTAACAATTTTGGAATATTTCTCATTTGTAGAGAAAAGTTCGTCTATAATTTTTTTAATAAGAGTTGTTTCAAGTTGTTTTGAAATTATTTCCGGAAAAGAAAAGATAGGGGCTTTTTTCAGCAAATATTCACATAAATTTTGTATGTTAAACTGTTTGTAATTAATTTCTTCTAAAGTTGAAACTGTTTTATCACAAATGATAATTGTGCTGTTTTGTGAATATTTAACATTTATTTCTGCTAAATTAACCAAGTTGCCTTCTCCGTAAGCATATTATATAAAATTGATGTGTAAATTTCAAATAAGCGTTAAATATTGTTGCAATGTTTACAAAACATACCCCAAGTGATATGCTAAAATTATTGAAGATAGTTGGAGAAAAAAATGAAAAAATTATTATCGTTATTTGTTCTTTTTCTAATGAGTGCAACTATGTCTAATGCAATTGAATTGTTAGATATTCCTGCAGATCATTGGGCTGCAAAAGAAATTGTTTATGTAATCAGAGAAGGAATTATTCCTGATTTTGAAGATAACACTTTTAGACCTAAACAAGAGGTTAGAAGAGCTGAATTTAATTCTATGTTGCTTAGAACACTTGGTCATAAACAGACTGATGCGGCAACCAGAAAACAATTTAGTGATGTAACAGATAGCTATTGGGCTTATGCAGATATTCAAAAATCTGAAAAGTTAGGTCTTTTGTATGGATATCCTGATAACACCTTCAGACCTGATTCAACTATTACAAAAAACGAAGTTGCATCTATTATCAGTCATATTACAAAAAACGAAGTACAAAATGTTGATATCCTTAAACAGTTTGCAGATTATTCAGAGATTCCTTCTTGGGGTGTAAAACAGTATGCTAAAACTATCGAGCTTGGTATATATGTAAATTATCCTGATTTGGCTTATTTATTACCAAATAAAAAATTAAACAGAGCTGAAGCGGCAGTATTGCTTTATAGATTAAGAATGGCAATGGGGCTTGTGAAGGAAGAATATGTTGCAAAAGAAGTTGTTACCGGTGTTGAGCATCTTAGAACCTTTGCAGGAGCTCCAAATAACAAAGTTACGGTTACAAATTATCGTAAAATTGTACAAAAAGGAAATGTTCTTCCTGTAGCATTTGCCGAAAAATACAACTCTAAACGTTCTAATGTAGGCGGAAAAGTTAAATTTGCGTTTACTAAAGATGTTGTGACAGAAGAAGGTTCTTTACTTATTCCAAATGGTTCAGTAGCAACCGCAACAGTAGCAACGTTAGACAAGCAAAGAGCTTTCAATAAAAATGCCAAAGTAACTTTGAGTTTTGATTCTGTAACTTTGCCATCCGGCGAAACTTATACCCTTTCTGGTAGAGTTTATGAAAATGATGGTGTTTTAACTGAATCAAGATGGAAAAAAGTAACAGGTTACACTTTGAGCGGAGCTGCTATCGGTACAGGTTTAGGCTTGGCAATTGGTGGCGGTTTGGATGATTGCGGAAAAGGTTTGGCTATCGGCTTGCCTGTGGGGGCAGGTGTAGGCTTGCTTACAGGTCTTGTAACTCCGGGTGTGGCATATAAAGCTAATGATAAAGAAGAATTAAATGTTTTATTATTAGAAGATTTTGTTCTTGGTGAAAGCTTGTAAAATTTGATTTATAAAAATCGCCCTTAACAAGGGCGATTTTTTTATTGGTTTTCGTAGTAATCATTGTTGCATTTCTTGCAATCTATCATTGCAAATGTTGCTGTAAAAATAGCGCTTAGACCAATTATTGTGTAAATGATTCTACATAATAAGGTTGATTCTCCTAAGTAATAACTGATAATTTCAAAATCGAATAAACCAACAATGCCCCAGTTTAATGCTCCTATTATTGTTAATGCAAAAACAACATATTTTAGAATTCGTTTCATATGTTACCTCCTAAAACTTATTATTATTTTTTTGAATAAAAAAACATTGCCCAAAAAGGTTAAATAGTAATTAGTCTATTGTATAAGCTTTTTTGTAGTACATAATTGCGCCCCAAATTGTTAAAACTATATTTGGAATCCAAGCAGCAACAAAAGCCGGAATTGTTTGTGATTCGCCAAAAGAAATAGATAAAGCTCTGAGCAGATAATATACAAATATTATCAAAATGCAGAATAAAAAGCCTCTATTGTATCTGACACGAGGAGGTGTTATAGCTAAAGGTACACCTAATAATACAAAAACAAATGTTGTAATAGGTAAGGCTAATTTATCATAAAGTTGAATTTTTGCAGAGGCATATTCTCTGGCATCTTCAAAATTTTTATTTTTTAGATACTGCATTAAGGACATAAAGTTACGTTGTTGAGCCTCGTCTTTTGTTTTTTCTTCTTTAACGTTCATTCCAAAATCAACAATAGTATCGCCAAACCAGCTTGTGTTTAACACGTCTCCGGCATTAGATATTGTATAAACGGCTCCCTTGCTGAATTCCCAGCCTGCAGGAGATGCGCCGCCGGTTTTAGATTGTATGATTTGAATAGTATTTTCTTTTGACATGTCTAAAACGGTTACATTGTACAAAGTGTTGTCTTTACAGTGCTGTACGTAAAATAATCTTTTTAAAAGTTGTCCGTCTTTAAGTTCTTTAAATGTAAAATTTGTTTTGTCTTCTGGGATATTTTTTTGTCCTAAAGACCATAATGCCAATGTTTTTGATTGTTGTGAGGTTACCGGAACAATTGTTTCATTAATTATGAAGCTTAAAAGAGCCATTACAATTCCAAAAATAAAAATAGGTTTCGCAATACGATTTATTGAAATTCCGCAGGCTCTCATTACGGTTAATTCAGAGGCAAGGCTTAGTTTGTTTAATGTCATTACTGTTGCAAATAAAGTCCCCATAGGAATTGTCATAACAATTACAGATGGTAGGTTAAGAACTATTATCATTAATGCGATATGGAAAGGAATTCCGTACATTGAAATTTGTTTAATCAACGTAATAAAAGTATCAGACGCAAAAACAATGGACGTAAAAATAATAACACCTAAAATAAAGACTTCTATAACTTGTTTAAGTATATATTTGTCTAAAGGTGTAAGGCTTGAATACAGTTTTTTAATTCTTTCCATATTAATATTTTAAACCAAACACAAAAGAAATAAATTCTTCTCCCTTATTTTTTGCATATTTTAATAAAATATAATATTAATTTTTTTTAAGCATGCAAAACCCATGACAGGCATGCCTTTTGGCGAATCCTTGATTTTATATTAACAATTGTAAAACACACACTAAAAATGCTAAAACCATGTCTGTACATGCTTTTCACCTGATTTTGCTTCGATATTAAGGATTTTGTACTAGCCCAATTAAAGATAAAAACGTTATCATTAAGAAAATTGGGGATGTTGAATTGATAAATAGTGTGTACCAAAAAAATATAGTAATCAGTGATTTGCGCAGTGAGAGATTGTACAGAGAAGCGGAAGACGAACTGTTTTACTTTCATAATATAGAGTCGGCTGAAGAAAAAATTGAATTAGCTCTGTCTTATTTCCCGTATTTTATTAAAGCCAGAGTTATGAATGCCAATATAAAAATATTAAAAGGCGAATATGAAAAAGCTATTGATATTTATTTAGCCGCTGAAAAAATTGCTCCTGCTAATGTCAATGTTTTAGCGGGTTTGGCTAATTTGTACGAAATTACTGATGATATAATTTTGGCTGACAAATACGTAAACAAAGCCCTTAATTGTAGTTTTGTCAGTGGTGAATTGAGAAAAAGTTTAATTGAATTAAAAATCACAATTTTAATTAAAATGAAAAAATATACAGAAGCAAAAAGTTTGATTGATAGTGCAAAATATGAGTTAAATGCAGAAGAACTTAAAGAAATACAGTCTAAGAACTTATTTATAATTAAAAGAAAGCTTCAATTACAAAAAAAACTAAATAGGTTAAACTTAAAACTTGTTAAATAAATTAAGCACTAAAGCTGTTTGTTACTGTGTACATATATTCGAGGAATTGTTTGTAATAGCCCAAGTACGCTTCGCCGTTAATAACAATATCACATTCTGTTTTTTGAGGGTGAACATATTTTTCTGCGGCAATTTGAATATATTCCCAATGTTTTAGTGCATTTTCACTATCTTGATTTCGTTCAACAGCCCTGTTTAAGAACCAGCGTTTTTGTAATTGTTTGTCTATATCAACGTAAACTTTTATATCAAAAACATCTTTGATGTCTTTATAAACCGTTGCGATACCTTCAACAACAATTATTTTTTTTGATTGTTTTAATATTGAATTAGGTACACTGATTCCTGTCCCGTTAACCAAATATTGTGGAATTTTTACATCAGAACCATTTTTTAATTTTATTAAATCTTCTTTTAAAAGTTTTAGTTGAAAACTTTCCGGAGAGTCAACATCATAGCCGTGGTCACGTAATGCATCAAAAGAACCGTATTTTTTAATAAGGTCTGATATATCGTTAAAATAATTATCTGCGCTGATTATTTCAATCGGCATATCAAACTTGGCAATAGCTTCTTTTACCGTGTTACAGATGGTTGTTTTTCCGCTTGCACTTTCACCTGTTAGGGCAATCATTATCCTTTGAGTAGGATTATCAATGAGTTTGCGAGAAAAACGAGAAATAAAATCAGGTTGAATTTCCTTAAAAATAGGAATTTCGTTTTTTCTGTCATGTGCAACTATTTTTTTTAATTTCGATTGAAGGTAAAAAGCCAAAAATTCTCGTCCTGACTTAGTCGAAAAATCCGGTTTGGATAATTTTAAATTTTCTGTTTGTTTTTCTTTTTCAATTAAACTCAACATATCTCTATAATAGCCCTAAATTTTTTTATTTGCTATCCATGTTTCTAAAGATTTACAATTTAAAATATAAAAATAAGACTTTTGCCTAATGTTGTTTCGGTTGAAAAATTTTAGAATAATAAAAAAGGAGTTTTTAATGATTAATAAAGTTTTTAAGCCAGTAAAATTAGTAGAATATAAAGATGATGCCATAAATGCTGAAATTATAATTGAAAATGAAGAACGTTCAATTAGAGTTCTTTCACTTGATGCTCACCAAAAAATTTCAACGCATACGACAGAAATGGTAGCATGCGTATATGTTTTAGAAGGAGAAATAGAATTTACTCTTGATACTGAAGTTTATGATTTGGTTCGAGGCGAAATGATTATTGTTCCTGCACAAACCCCACATTCT
>JAZTXF010000009.1:0-15992 GCA_045636305.1 Candidatus Gastranaerophilaceae bacterium
ATTGGCAGGGGTAGAAGGACTCGAACCCTCAAGAACGGTTTTGGAGACCGGCATGTTACCATTACATCATACCCCTAAAGAGCGCCATATTAAGTTTTTATTATGCAGTATTTGCAACATAGGGACACGGCTTTGGAGGTCATGTCAGTTATCAAAGACCGTAAAATTGTTCCCACTGTTGAGCCATTTGTAGCACTCGGCCTTTTGAACCTTATGCCTTTTGATGCTTTATTGATGCTATCCGAAAATCTCATCAAATTTGATGCCCAACTGCCAAAAAATCGGCGCTCGTAATTTTATTTAAGTATAACATAAATTCCATGAAATTGCAAATAGAATCAAACGAAATTGCCCGTTTTGATAATGGCAAAATAAAATAAGCAGAATTACTCGACTAACAAAATCAAACGCAATACAAAGCGTTTTTGAGCCAATTACAACAAAAAAACCAAAACTGCATATCAAAAAATGATATGCCTTAAACAAAGAAAAGTTGGCTTATTTTTTATCAAGTAGTATAAAAAATAATATTTGGATCAAAAACTGTCCCATCCACTGGCTTGCACTGAAGATATACAAAATTTATTATTTATCTTTATCTTTTTAGTTTTATTCGTTTTAAACTCATAAATTAAATATATTTTCTTTGTATTGACCAAAAGTTTACATTCTTCTTCATCAACCAATGCCGCAAAGGTTACATTATTGGGTGTATGTCCATTTAAAGAGATTAGACAATCATCTCCTTTTGTATGTGGGATATTATGAAAATTACGTTGCCCTTCAATTGGATAGCTTTCTATAAGTTTCTTTCCTTTTTTATCACAAAATAGTATTTTTATATTCCTAATATATCTTGGTTTTGCTGATGCGTTGTATAAAAACAATTTAATAATATATGCATATTGACCTTTATTACTTGTCATGCCCTGAAAACTATCAACTGATATTTTTACTTTTCCTAAATTTCCAGTCATATAGCTTAATAGCCATCCAAGAATCGTGCCGGAAATTGTACCAATAAGACCAATAATTTGCGGTAAATAATCAATTATCGACTTTGTTGTTTCCATCATAACTCACCTAACCTTTCCGAAAAGTATTCTTTTGAATTTTCCAGTAATTCTTTTGCTGTATTTAAAATATCATTGAGTTTCTCCGTGCTTCCTGTTCCCATTTTTTCGGCACGTTGTACTTTGTTTTGCATTACGGAAATAAAAGAAGTTAGCATTCTAACATACGGACAGTTCATATCATTTTTATAAAACAAGTCGGCAAAGTTATCTATTTCATCCGCTCCTTCGTATTCGGCAATATTCTCTTTAATTATTTCAAATATGCTTTTTAAAAATAATAATACACATTGCTCTTTTTCGGTTTTCCAGCATAATTTCAATTCCTCAACATAATCTGTACACAAGAGAGAAGAAAGTGACATTTGATAAAGATATTCAAATTCACAAATTAATTTTTCAAAATAAAATTGACCAGTAGGACTTAATTTTAATCGTGTATCATCTTCAATTTTTACATTTCTCCAATCCTTTATTGCTGCTATAGCTGAATCTCCTTCTACAAAAGAATAAAGCATACGTATATGTGTCAGTTTTTTTACTGCACGCAATATGTTATCATCAGAAAAGAACGAGCTTAAACTTTCTTTCAAATCAATATAACTGATCTCTCTATTATCCGCATGAAGATAAAAATATTGAAGGATTCTTATATTTAACATAAAATGTCTTAATTTATCTGTTGTATTCTTGTGATAAATGCTAGTATCAAACACATTAAAAATAATAGGAGCCTTGTTTCCGCCCTCACTGTCAATAAAGCTATTTCCTGGATGTATCTCCCATCTTCCTCTAATAATCATTTCAATATAATTAAATATATTATAATGCATTGAAGATGTTGTCTTGTTAAATTCTTTGGTAAATGGTTTAAATCCTCCGTTGCTTATTGTATCTGCCATAAAATTCAAAAATGTTCTAACATTATAGTTGACAATACTACAGTGAAACTGTTCGCTAGTTCCCAGTCTCTCGCATATCATTTCATTAGTATTATTCCATATATCCTCTAAGTAGCTATCTAAAATACGGCAAAAATAGTTTGCAACATCAATATATGTCGTTAATTCTATTTTTGAGTGTTCGCCTCTAATAATATTATTACATGTAATATTACACTTTAGTGCTTCACTTTGATCTAATTCAAATGCAGTTTCTTCCAAAACCTTCTTTATTGTAGCTAAAAAGATTTTAAGAAGATTAGGTAATGGAAAATTAATTACATCCCCTATGCGAGCTTCTTCGCTGTGCATAAGAGTCTCGGGTCTCATCGCAAAATACATCCGATAATAATTACAAGCATTAGATTCTCGCATAAATTTGTTAAACCTAGAACAAATATTTGTTGTTGCCTTAAAAACATTTGTTTGTGTTGTTACTGATGATAAATCTATATTGTCAAAGATGATTATGCATGGTTTTCCATATTTCTTAAAAATTTCTTCACAAAAAAATTTCAACGGAAATAAATATGTTTTAGGTGTATTATATTGATTTCCAAAATCTTCATATTTTTGTTTAAAAATATTAAATATATCTACACCCAATTCCCGTATATTGTCTATAGCATTATCGCAAAGCTGTCTATATATTTCCATTTGATAGAAGTTAATATCTTTATCATTATCGATATTCTTAAAATCAACTCCCATATTTATGTATTTATCACTGCATTTATTATTGGAATTAATCAGTTTTTGAATGCCTTTCTCAAAAAATAATGTTTTACCAATTCCTGCTCTACCTCGAATAATACAAATCTTACTATCACAGCTATTAACAAAAGAATTTTTTAAATTATCAATAAATTGCTTATAACTACTATTTGGTTCTGTCGGAATACTCTCCAAGTAAAATTCATCGTCAAAAAAATAGTGTTCACCGTTATCAAGACGAGAGGCAGCTCTTGATAATAAGCCAGTCAAATCTTCTAAATAAGATGAATTTTCAAGTTTAGTAGCACGCTTATTTTGAAAATTAAATATTTGTCCATATTGTTTATTCATTAACAAGCACCTCTTTCCGATATCTAACGTAATAATTGTCTTATCAAATTCTGTTTCTGTCAATTATATAATATATTATACAGCATTTATTTTAACTTTTCAATTGATAATAAGACTAAATTTTTTATTAAAGTTTAACTATTCTGTATAACAAGTGTTTAAAATATCGTTTTGATTTCGTACTATTAATGTGTATAATACGCATTAAAGTTCTTCTAATTTGTTGGACAAAATTTATATGTTCTGCTTACTCCTGGTATTTTTTAACTTTTGAATAATACGTAACCAAAACAATTTTCCTAGTGATTCCCTATGTTTTTAAGAAAAGTATTATATATGTGTAAATTGTAAATTATTGCTAATTAAAATGAAAAATATATAAAAAATATAATCAAAGGAATTAAATACAAATATAGTTGAAAGTTTCTATGAAATATGTTAAACTATAACTAAAAGTAAGTTAAGATAGAACATACGGGAGATGCGATTATGGAAAAATCAGATATTTTTGAAAGTGCATATTACAATCAAAGTGTGTCCTTGGCCAAAGTACAAAAGATAGGCCCGGCACTAGAAAAAGATATTAAGGAAAAACTTTCTTGGGATAGTGGTAGATTGGTTTATTATGAAAATGAATCAAAAGGTATTTCATATGACATTCAAGTTGACGCCTGTTATCCATCAATAGAAAGACCAGAGGTTTTTGTTTCTGTTACATATTGCGATCCGGATACTCCTGGGCACAGTAACGAGAACAAATTACAACTTAAATTGGGAGAATTAATGTTATTTAAGGCTAAATATCCTAAAATAAAAGGAGTATTAATTATAGGAGGTACAAAGGAAGCGTGGCTATCTTATGTAATAGAAGCCTTTGAGTATTTCTTTGATACTGTACTATTTACGTGGGATAAGGATTTCGATTCCAAATTGCAACAATTGAAAACTAATCCGCAGAACATTATATGTAAACATTCAAACATATGGGATAAACTTAGTGAAGAATGGAATAATACCCCTCTCTCTTTTGAAACACCTATTAATTCTTTTTTAAGAGAAAAAGCATGGAATTATATGTGTGAACATGGGTGCGAAGGAGACACACCGACTAAAATCAAAAATGAAATAATTCGTAACTGTATGACGGCAGCGTATAAGTGTAGTGTTGCTACCCGTGCTAGAAGCGGTGTTGAATGGCAACATTATATGCATGAAAAATGGGATAAACTATGGCAATCAAGATCCTTTTTTAATCCTGCAGAAGCCGCTATAGAAATAGTATTATACAGGAATGGGTATGCATATCTTGGCGGAATTGCATCCGATGTTGCAGTACCTTCGCTGATTCATTATTTAGGCGGCGAAAATGTGGATAATACGAAGGTGTCAGAAGATTTTATTGCATATTCCATGAAATATAATATGCCAGTTTTAATACAATCCAAGGCAACTGGTGGAGGAAAAGAACGTCATGGAAAAAATATTCAAAACCGCACGAAAGAACAAATTGCACGAAGTCTATTTTATCGCGGCTATATAGAAAATGGAAGTTTAAAGATCCGTGATAAGGATTATATTTGGGTAAGTGTACTAGATGGCAATTGGGGTGTAACAAAAAAATCACCTTTAAAATATCAGCATATGTTGCAATGGGCTGGGTACGATTGCCTGATTCCTGCTGATAGTTTGGTTGATGAAAATCTAGTTGTTACAGATAGGAATATGCTTGTTAGCCTATTATCCGATTTGGAATGTGTCAAAGATTTGGATACATTTAATAAACTCTGGGAAAAATGGAATAAAGGACGCAAATAAAATTAAGGAGTGGAGAATGCGTTAGACATTCTCCACTCCGTTTCTGTTCTCAAGAATGACAATTGATTCGCGAACAGGAATTTTGCCATATTCACGCATTTGTTGTGGACTATTACCCTTCATTCTTGCGACAATAATTTTTTTGGGTTCAAAGCCATGGTCTTCAGCTATGCGACAAACTAAATGGTCAACAGGAATAACAACTCCATTCCATCGGCAATCAGCAACTACAAATGCAATCTTGGCTCTTGAATTTAGAAAATCAGGTAATTTTTCAAAGAACTGATTCAAATCATTAAAATAGCCTGCAATCATATGAGGTATTTTTGCATTATTGCTTTTCTGTTTTAATACCGCTTCAATAATGGTATTTACTTCAGGAATAACACAGATTGGTTTTTCCGGAAGCTTCGCTTCTACATGAGAACAAAATGATTTTTTTACAAGATCCGAATATTCAGAATTACTTGAAATTAAGTTCAGAAGGCTGAGTTCTATTTTTTGTTGTGAAAAATAATTATTACGATTCAAATATGGTGGTGAAGTAATAACAATACTAGCTTTTGTAATATCTTCCTTAAATTCACGAATATCTGTACAAAATATTTGAATATTAGAGTTGTTTCCTGCATCTTTCGTGACTGAAACATCTTCCAACATGTTTAAAGCTTTATCTTTAAAAACTCTTGTTATATCAGCATCTTCTTCTATCAATTGAACATTTAGTTTATTAACTCCTACATGACTGTAGTCATTTAAAAAACGATAGTGTGAACCATGTTTTCTAATCATACTAATATCTTCTTGTATCGAAATTAAAGCTAAAAACAGAAAGTCTTTCTCTATTTGTAGCAAATCACTATTTTTAATCCATTTTTGAATATAAACTGTTTGTGCAAGAATGTTGGGGTGAAACGCTTTCAAAAGAAATTTTTGAAATTGTAATGTTTCAAAATCATAATCAAATCCCTGAGATAATTCTTCAAGTTTATTGCTAATATGTTGTACATTTTTTGATGTCCAACTATATGTTTTTATGCGAGAAATCCAACATGATAAGGGAGAAACATCGCATCCAATTGCTCCTATATTATTTTTTTTGGAAACTAATAGTGTTGTTCCCCCACCGCAGAAAGGATCGAAGACCACATCGTGTGAAGAGGCATTAAAATCCAAAAGAAGTTTAGTAACTAAATCTATAGAGTAGCCTTGTGTGTATTTATACCATCTTTGAATTGGAATGTTTTTATCTTTTTGATAAGTTACCAAAGTTCTGTATTCTTGATTTTTGTCATGCAAGCGATTATATCGTGTTAGTTCTATTGGTAAATATTTTTTTCTTTCATCATCGCTTAATTCAGGATAGGCAGATTCAGAAATTATATCCGTCAAATTCATCATTTTATTTGTAGACCTTTCTAATGAAATATTCTTTTTTGTAGGCATTGATATTGTATGTTTATTTTCTAACTCATTTTGTATAGATTTTATCATTTTGTGACTTAATCCAAGTGAAATAGCTATCATTTCGTTTAATTGTTTCCATAATTGATCGTTTTGGGTATCAATAATAAGGTTATCTATCAACTTTAAAAACTGTTCGTTTTGGAGAATTTCAATCTTTGGTAGGATTATTTTTTCAGCATGATTTTTATACAATCTAAACCAACCGCTATGTAAATTTGCACCTATGCAACGATATTGATATTCCATAATGTCAGTGGAAAGAATTAAAGACCAAGCTATTAAATCTTTTTTACTTAGGTTTTGTATCGGAATTAATGCATATCCTGAGCTAAAACATATTTCTCCTTCAGTATCAGCAGCAAATTCTGCTCGAGGCATCATCTCTTTAAGAAATATTTTGGGACGATACATTGTAGCCAAACTCTGTGGTCTAGTATATGCATACCAACTTTTACTTCCTTTGTTCACCAACATCTGCTCTAATTTAGAATAAGAGGAAGGACTGTTTTTTGAAAATTCATTTTCTATCACAAGTTCTACTTTATCATTATCAATTTGGTAAGGCCATATTATACGTTGCTGATTAGATAAGAATCCTCTTTTAATATTTGTACCATCAACATACTTCCTTATATTTGGTTCATCAGGAAATGTGTTATTTATAATAAAAGCTTTGTTGTTACCGGTTCTAAATCCTTGTGCAATTGAAAAAATAGAAGTTAGAGGACAACCATTTCTTTTGATTAGTTCAATAAAATTAGACTCATTTCTTGATTTAAATTCCCATGGAAAGTTTTTAAGGATAGAACTATCATATATGTATTTATTATTTTCCAAAGAATTTATAATTTCTAATATTGTAGATTTTTTTCTTGACAAAGCCTTATAATAAGAAAAATTATAATTTTTAGTTATTTTCTCTTTTCTAAAAATTAATACGGAAACATATGTTGTTTTATCTGCAAAAAGCTGGTTATCACAAAAATCTATAATTTCTAATATCTGCGTATTTTCGGAAATGAAATTACATATTTTTCTTCCATATGAAGAAGATAATATTTTTCTTGGCAAAATCAAACCGCATATACCACTTGATTTTAGCAGTTTTATAGCTTTATAAATAAAAGCAACGGATAAATCATAAGAACCTTCTAAAAAGTTTTTATATTGATCGTTGTTTTCAAGTTTCTGCTTTAGTTCTTTTGATATATTTTGGACTCTTACGTATGGTGGATTACCAACAAGAAGATCAAAAGCGTCGTTATATTCATTGGTTTCAAAAAGAGCATCTAAACAAAGTATTGTATTATTTTTATTAGAATAATACTTTTTTGAAAGTTCATATAATATAGGGTTTTTTTCAAATGATAATGTTTGGACGCTAGGGACTATCCTATTTAACGCATAGATAAATGACCCCATGCCCGAACAGTAATCTCCCGCTCGGATAATTTTAATGGGATTAATGTAATTCATACATCTTTTTACTACGAAATCCGCAAGAGCAGACGGAGTTAAAACTATGCCATTTGTGATCACTTCGGAAGAATTAAGAAGGGTTAAACTTTTGCTGTTTATTTCATCTGGATTTACGGAATCAGCACTATTAAATTGAAAATCATCGAATAAATGCATAGGATTTTTACCTCACGAGAAAAATATACACGTAAATTATACCATGAAAAAGAAAAAAAATCAACTAAATTTTAAAAATGTAAAATATAATGTAAAATATAATGTAAAATATATAGTTAAGATTGCTTTTATATAAAATAAATTGTACTAAAAAGTGGGTTTACATACCAAAATATAACACGCCTTAAACAAAGAAAAGCGAGAATGGGATTTTCTAAATTGAATCCCATTCTCGCTTTGTTTATATATACCCTTCGCGGATTATATTAAGCATTTCATCTCCTGAAATTATTCCATTCTTATAATCACGCTTAGCTTTAGAATACTTTTTACTCCAATTTTTGAATTCCTCTTCAGATATATCTTTTTCTGACTCTTGTTCCGGTAACTTGTCTAATGCACGTGACATTCTTGAATACATCGTATTGTAAAATCCTCTGGCAATTCTAAGAGGATCGTTTTCATCTCCAAGAGATTGCTTATAAGAAATTAAGTGACCGATTTCGCTACATTTTCTTCCGTCCTTGAATGGTCTATCACAATATTCTCTCTTTCTATTATCGGTAAGCACGAAATATTTGCCACAATTTTTACAACGCTTAATCTGCCGACCATTCTTCATTATTTGCATGAACTCAAAATAAAACATTTCAACTAATCTCTCTAGAATCACATAATTCAAAACAGATAAATTATCTCCTTCTTGTTCAGTCATATAATAGCGTTCTTCTTTATCCGGGGTATCATCGGTTTTGTTATCTAAAACATAAAGAGCATAACCGGTCTGCAAAGTAAATGATGTAAACTGCGGGCGCATGCTGAAAAATTCCATTAGTTTTTCCGAAACATGCTTTGAAGGTGAATTTGCCTTGTCTAAACAAATTTTCAATCCGTATGAAAAGGTCTCGTATATTGCAATTACTTCTTCAAGATGATTTTTTGCATTGATAATATGCTGCCGTCTTAATTCTCGCATAAAGTTTTCATCATGACTCATTTCTAAGGTAATTGGGTGGCAAAGAATATCAGAAAGTCCATACGAAGTAAAGAAATATGCACACCTGTGTTTATCCTTTAACCAGTCAACAATATCCCAGGCCATCTTGCATAAATCATCATATTTTTCTTCGGAATATTCTGTTTGCTGAAATGCTTCAAACATAGACATATATTCCGCTATATTTAATTCACAGAAATTTATTATTTCCGCACATGGTGTCATTTCTTTGAATGTTACCATTTGACCGTCTTGGTAATAAATTGTATAAAGTAGGGTTCCATCATTGTTTTCATAAGCCTTCATATATGGAAAATGCTTTTCATAAAACATAAACTACATCCTATGCAAATAATACATTTTATCAAAATAAATTTTTTGCAATTATCTATGTAATGTTAAAATCAGATTTTATATAATTGTATCACAAACAACAGATTTCTTCAACATCTGTTATTTGCAAATTAAATTTGTATTCGGCGGTCCGCAAATAAAATATCGATACGGAAGGAAGTGATAATTTGAAAGAATCAATCTATAAAACCTATGATGAACTGCCGCTGTTTCTAAATGCAGATACAGTCGCAAAAGTGTTAGGAATATCAATTTCGAGTGCATATGAATTGATGCATGAAAAAGATTTTCCGGCACTTAAAGTTGGGAACAGGTTGATTGTTCCTAAAGAGAATTTCAAACAGTGGGTTGAAACCAAAACAAATGAAATTTAAGAGGTGAAATAGAATTATGACTACAAATATATTTAGATACTATTTAAAGAAAACTTTCTATCATTCTGAAAGAAACAATATGTTTCCAAGTTACAGAATGAAAGCTTTTTCCAGATATGCAATATGCCAATTGTGGGATATGCAAAAATTCAAAGTAGGAGATAAAACTTACTCCAACCCCGAAATAAGATACATACTTTCAGAAAGAATGATGCCTGAACATTTAGACAGTGCAATCGAAATCTTCGTGAAGTTAAATCGAGAATTCGGAGCCAAGATATTAATGTACTTAATCATTGTTTGTGTAATCAATGAGGATGGGTTGATGAAATTACTCGCAGAGTATGATATGGACGCTTCAAATCATACTTCAAAAGGAGGAGCAGCATGAAGTACTATTATTTAAACCAACAACACAAGCTTAAGAATGTGTTTATAATATCAAACTACATTATGCAGTTGGATATAAGCGCAACGGCACTGGCAATATATTTCTACCTCATGTATATCGAGGATAGAAAAACTTATCAGTGCTACCCGAGCTACAAAACTATCGGCAAGGCTCTTAAGATTAAAAGCAAAGGTACAGTTGCTAAATATGTAAGAGAGCTTGAAGATAAGTGCTTAATCTATACCGAACCTACAGAAGTAATTCTGAAAGACGGTAAGAAAAGAAACGGCAACCTGAAATATACAATCCGTCCTATACAGGATGCGATTGAACATTATCATTATGAGCAGATGAAAAATGTTAGCGAGGTTGCAGCTCGGGCAAAAGCTCAAAAGATGCTTGATGAATATAACAGAAAGCATCCGAAAGTAACCGCATAAATTATATATCCGTTTCAATGCCAACGCCACAGCAGGTTTGAAAACGGAAATTTTGCGGTAAGGTAGTTACACCTCCCTGAAAGTTTAACATCTAATTACGCCAACGCCACAGGGAGTGTAACACCTTAAAATCGATATTAGGTCAAAATCAATAGAATTTAAAGAAATTTGAGACAAAAAGTTTTGAGGTAAGGTCTTAACACTACTGAAAAATTTTAGGTCGAAAAAACTCTATAAATTACAGACGATTAAGACCTAAAATTCGATTATATGCGTTAGACCAAGCCTCAAGGCAGGGTTCAGAGACAAAACAATTCGGGATAAGGTAGGTACACCACCCTGAAAAGTTAGCCTCTCGCACCAAGGAGATAAGCCCTATGGTAAGCCCTTAAAATCGATTTAAAAGAACAAGCGAAGGTACGAGAAAGCACCTGACGGGGCGCCCCGAAACGGCGAGGCGTGGTGTTTTAAAAGAAGCAGGATAAAGCTTGGTGCGCTTTCCGCCCCAAGCAGGCTTACATCGCCGTGCGAAGCCCGGCGGAGAGTTTCTAAAATGCATCTACAGGTGCGGTTTGGGTGTGCGGTATTCCCGTCAGACCGCACCGTGTGGGCGTTTCAGCAGGTGTCAAAACAGGTGTCTTCAAAATTACAAGAATTTTTGAGATTGGAGGAAAAAATATGAGTAAAGTTTTTATATCAACACGCTACTGCAAGACAGGTAAACCTGTCGGCGGTGGATTTACGGAATATATTTCAACGAGAGACAGAGTTGACAAAACAATTAATACAAGGTACAGGTCAGATGTGTTCACTCAATATGCTGCAGAAAGACCTGGGGTTGTTAAGATGGGCGAACACGGTTTGTTTGGTCAGGAGGACTATGTCAGTCTGCATAAAGCATCACAAGAAATATATCATCACAAAGGAATTGTCTGGGAAGAAATCATATCACTCAGGCAAACTGATGCGGAAAGACTTGGATATGATACGCCGGAGGCATGGAGAAATCTTCTCAGGTCAAAGCAGTTTGAGATTGCATCCTTCCATAGAATTCCTGCCGAGAACATGAAATGGTACGCTGCGTTTCACAAAGAACCTGGCCACTATCATGTACATTTTCTTGTGTATAATAAAGAACCCGGCGGCGAATTTATTTGTCCGAGAGACTATGAACGCTACAAGGAGTCGCTGACCAAAACTATATTCAAAGACGAGATGAAACAAATCTATGACGAAAGAGAATCCCTTCGAAATAAAATTGTTGCATCCGTGAAAGAAAAAGTCAGTGAGTTTAAAGTCAACATTGGTGAAGCTCCCGATGGGTTTGCTGAAGCGTTTAATGAACTAAAATTCTCTCTTGATGGGTACACCGGCAAGAAAAATTATCAGTTTCTTTCCCGTGAGCAAAAAGAAAAAGTTGATGCGGTTGTAAAAATCGTATGCAAGGATCAAAACCTGCAGGATTTATACGGGCAATGGTGTCAGGTTCAGTTAGCTCTGTTGAAAACTTATCGCAAGGATCCTGAAGAATGTTTTGATAGCTTGGAGGACAATCTCAATCTCCATAAACGATTGGGAAACGCTGTCTTAAAAGCTACTTTCTATGACAATAGGCAGAACAATTTATATACAAATAAAGAACAATCTACCCCTGCCTATGGTGGAATTGTATTTGCTCTTTGTAAAATGTTTGAGCAGTCGATTGACTATGACATCAAGGAAGGGTTCACGAAATCAATTGTGGATTCAAAAGAAAGAACAAAAGAATACAGACGAGATGCATCAATGGGCATCCATCATGGAATGTAGTTAGGAGGTGAAAATATAATGAAGGAGAACAAAAAAGTAAAGATGACTTTCAATGTTAGGCCACAGGTCAGAAGACAAATTAAAAATCTTGTTGAGGACCTTGGCTACAAAAGTGAGAGTGCGTTTTGCGGTGAAGCCATCGAGGAATACCTCTCAAAACTTCAATATGATAGCATAGGTACATACATGAATAAACTGTTGGTTCAGGCTGTGGATTGTACCATCGCCGGTCATATCGATAGAATTGTTGATATGCTCTACAAGTTAGCCGTCAGCATTGAGAAACAAAATCTCATTGCCAGCGGTGAGTATGATGACTACTATGAAAGTTATATTGAAGAACTTGCAGAAGAAAATGTTAAGAAAAGACACGGACGATTATAAAAATCCTTCGTGGACTTCCTCTCTCTTCTGTGGTATGCTTTGTCTCGCAGGAGGTGAAAAAATATGGCAAAGCATACGAATGACTTAAGGCGATTGCATTTCGGTTAAAGAATGTGCAATCGCCTTTTGAAATTTATATACACTGAAACATTGACAACCCTTATATATTTTATCGTTGGTGGTAAAATAAAATCAAAGGAGTTGTTGAATCATGAATGAAATTACTAAACGCACTATTGAAGAATACAAAAATTATTTGATTGAAGAAGAAAAAAGTTCCGTCACCATAGAAAAATATATTCGTGACATAAATGCATTCGCAGAATGGTTGGGCGGCAGAGGAATTACAAAGACACTTGTGCTGGAATACAAAAACATATTGGTACAGCAATATGCCCCGGCAAGTGTGAACTCGGTCCTATCTTCTCTCAATGGATACTTCAATTACATTGAAAGATATGACCTGAAGGTTAAGAACTTAAAAGTGCAAAGACAAATCTTCTGTCAGAGCGAAAAAGAACTTACAAAAGCTGAATACGAAAGACTTCTGAAAGCAGCAAAGAGTAAAAAGAATGAACGACTCTATCTCATCATGCAGACGATATGCGCCACAGGAATCCGTGTAAGTGAATTAAAATATGTCGATGTAAATTCTGTGATGACAGGTCAGGCTCAGGTTAGGTTGAAAGGTAAAATACGAATGATAATACTGCCGAGAGAATTGTGTACTCTCCTTAAAAAATATATAAAGGAAAAGCAGATAACTTCGGGAAGTGTATTCGTAACAAGAAAAGGTCAGCCTGTGGATCGGCACTCGATATGGAAATCAATGAAACAATTGTGTGAATCAGCAGGTGTATCAAAAGACAAAGTATTCCCACATAATCTCCGCCATCTGTTCGCACGAACCTACTATTCGCTACAAAAAGATATCGTCCGCCTGGCAGATATACTCGGACACAGCAATGTAAACACTACCAGAATCTATACCATAGAAAATGGCTCAACCCACCGCAGGCAAATGCAAAGAATGGGACTTGTACGGATGCAAAATTAAAAAACCACATAATCAGCATTATGTGTCAAAATCATTAAAATATTTGAATAAATTATACCACGAAAATACATAAAGGTCAATGTTTCAGACACAAATAGAACAAATTCATAAAATTTGCACATGGCAAATAGACCAATGAAAAAATTACGACTCATTGGTCTGAGGCTCTTTTGAATTTGTGGTAACTGCAATCACCTGAGAGGGTGATTTTTTTATTTCAGCTATCTTAGTTACACACATAATGCTGATTATGTGTGAAAGGGGTTTTGATGTAAGAATGCCCGATATAGACAAAGAAAAAACCTGCTGCTTCTTCGGTCACAGAAAGATTGATGAAACGGCAGAATTGAAAAATAAGCTATGCGAAATTATAGAAAATTTAATTGTAAATGAAAAAGTTGATACCTTCCTCTTTGGCAGCAAAAGCGAATTCGATGATTTATGCCATAAAACCGTTACCGAGTTGAAAGAAAAATATTCCCGTATAAAGCGTGTTTATGTGAGGTCAGCATTTCAACATATTCCCGACTGGTATGAAGAGAGTTTGCTTAAACATTATGAAGGCACATACTTCCCGGAACATATGGAGAATGCTGGCAGAGCTTCTTATGTGGAAAGAAATCAGGAAATGATTAACCATAGCAAGTTCTGCGTGGTTTATTACGATGAAAATTATCTTCCTCCAAGGCGTAAAAACAGCAGACGAGATTTGTTCGATTACCAACCCAAAAGCGGAACGGCTATCGCCTATGACTATGCTATCAAAAAGAAGAAGGAAATTATAAACTTAGCATAATGATATCAGTTTCTATTTCGATGGTGTTTTTTTAAGTAAAACTTTTGGTTTTTTTAGTGTAAACATTGAAAAAACCAAAAATATATGTTATAGTATGTATAAGTCTAACTATGCGTTATAAAGCGAAGGGAGAATTTATATGGTTAAGGTAAGTTATAACAGATTATGGAAGCTTTTGATTGACAAGGGAATGCACAAATACGAGTTGAAAAACAAAGCAAAAATTAGCGGATATAATATTGCAAAGCTCACCAACGATGAGAATGTAACCATTGATACTTTGGCAAGAGTATGTCTTGCTCTTGATTGCACCTTTGATGATGTTGTTGAGATTACCGGAACTGAAATACCGGCAAGACACAGACATCAAAAACAAGAACCGTAAAAATATTATACACAGGAAACTTATGCCTATATATTTCGTCTAAATAGATAACGGAGGTGCCAACGATGAAACAAAACAGACTTTATACTCTTTTACAATCACATAGAAAAACAGGAATAGCTATATTTTGGATAATTGCTATATTCTTTGGTTGCTTCTGCTTTCCTCTCGTCAACTTTACGAAGACTTTAAGCGATATGCAAAAGCAAATCAGTATATGGAACATTTTTATCTGCTTACTTGCTTATGTAGAGGTAGGTTTACTGTCGGGTTACTTATTTGAAAAGAAAAAGATAGGTGTTGTATTGCTGATAAATGCAGCTCACATCATAGTCGGAATGATATGCAGATATTTTCTTGAATTTGGTGAGGTGTCGAATACATATAACTTTACACTCACTAATATAGTATTTCATATTATAATAATTTCGTGTGTCTGCCTTTGTAGTCACCTACACACAAAGAAACAAATCGCAGAAAATAAGGAGGAAAACTAATGGAATTTATATTTGAAACTACATACAATCAAAAAGCCTTAACCGCAATGGCGAAAGGAATCAGAAAAACTGCTCGTAAAAAGAGAACCAAACGAAGTCATATCTTCGGTTGGATAGTAATTGCATTGGCTCTTCTTCTTGCATTTGCTGATATTAAGGACGGTATTGAGTTCACCGCTAACAGAATTATCACTTTGCTTGCAGCACTTGTCATTTTTATCGTGCTTTTATTTGAAGATAAAATCAACGGGTATGTTGCAAGAAAGCGTCTGCTCCCCGGAACAGAAAAGTCAAAGGTAGCATTTACAAAAGAAGGCTTTTATTCTGAAACCGAAGCCGGAAAATCAGAATGGAATTATGACAGAATCTTGATACTTGCTGAAACAAAAGACTATTTTATCTTTGTATTCAGTTCAAGTCATGCTCAGGTATATGATAAAAACAACCTCTCCGGAGGAACTGTTGATGAGTTCAGAAAGTTCATCTGTGAAAGAACCGGAAAGACAATGACA
>JAZTXF010000010.1:0-2317 GCA_045636305.1 Candidatus Gastranaerophilaceae bacterium
CTTGCAGAAAAATAGCTATTGCGCCCTATTCTAAAGAATTTTATAAATAAAAGGTGATATGAAACATTTCTTTTTAACCATACTTTTGTTAAATCTATTACTCACAACGGGTAAAGCACAATATTTCCCCGTTGATACAGCAAAATTGAACAAGGCATACATGACTTTGAAGCAAGGTATATGCACAGAAAAAACAGAAATGGATTTTCTGGAAGCATTCCCGACAACGTGGCTGGAATTCTATATGACATATTCCTACATAAACGATGAAAATTACGACATATCCATGAGTCAAATCTGCAGTGAACATCTCATTACACTATTAGGTTTATCACATGTAAACGACACACTACTTTGTAAGAAGGTTGTAAACTTAACCATTGGGATGAAGGATAACGGGGAATGCACCGGTGTTTACCAAGATTATCTGATAGGTTACATTTTCAAAAATGAAGATTTAATAATAAACACCCTCTCTAAATTGAGAAAAGGGCATCAAATGGAATTTTGGCAATTCTGTTGGTCTAGTACATGTGAATGTAATAGAGCCGAACATTTTAACAAAATATACAACAGAAACAAGGATAAATACCCTGAAGAAATGGAAATATCACGCATTGCTTACGAACATTTCTACGAGGGCATAAATTACCCCAATTTACTACCGCACAAAGAAGAAGAATATAATCGTAAATACTATAACAGAAATTATAAATACAACTTTGACGGTTATACAGATTCTGGCGATGAATAAGATTGGAAAGAAGAAAAAACTTTTAGAAGAAGTAATAAATACAGCAGGCAATGAAATTCTCAAAAGACAACAAATATTATGAAACGAGTATCTTTTATCGCACTATTCTTCGCAACATTTTTTTCAACAGCCACAGCACAATATTTCCCTGTTGACACTGCACTGCTGAATAAAACATACAGAAAATTATTGAAAAATCCACAAGCAAGGGAGTTTCAACTATATTTTTTCAAGGCTTTTCCTGATAATTGGGATGATTTTAACTCTACATATAAATACAGCGACAAGGAAGGGTACGACTTGTCAATGTACAGCCAAGCATATGAGCACATAAAGGCTCTCGCGGAATGTTATGCAATAAACGACACTCTATACTGTAATAAGTTAATAGCATTATCGGTTGGAGCCTCACTTGACGCCGATGCACCAAACCATCTGCAAGGATTGCTACATTACACAATGCAACAAAGAAATGATGTATTCCTATATTGTTTGTCAGAAATAGAAAAAGGGCATCAGATGCAATTTTGGCAATTCTATTGGTCGAACATTATTGATGGCAATCACCAACAAGAGGAATTCAACAAAAATCTATAACAAAAATAAGGAAAAGTACCCCGCGATGATGAAAACGATGTCTATCGCTTTTGAATATTTCAATACAGGAGTGCTTTTTATGGAAGATTTCAATAATTTCATGAATAGCAGGTAACAAAAAAATCCCTTTTTGTCGCTTTTCATCGCCAAGTTTGTATCCCTCAATTACACTATAACAGAACAATGGAATTGATTATCAACACTCTATCTATTACTTTATTTAAATACCTCTTCGCCTACAATGGAAAACTTGAAATCGGGATTTAAAACAATTATTATTACACTTGCAATCACCTTTTCACTTACAGGCTGCACCCAAATTATTAATGTGCTGGACTTTATAGGAGTTATACCGCCATGGGAACAGATGCTTGAGTTTCAATTTGAAAAACAGGCAATTGAAAAGCCATTTACATTTGCTGATTACTGCGAAGAAAAGTATGATAGTATATTCTTGGTTTATTCATATTTCAATACAGAGCGAACAGATTATACAACTCTTAAAATGTCAAAAAAATTAAGAAGAATATGCAATAGCAACATAAATTTTGACACTTTATCCACGTTGCTTTTTATAAAAGACGGCAAGGTTGAGGCTTACAGCGAAATAAAATGCATAGATGCAGATTTTAATTCAAGCGAGGTAGAAAAACATTATATTTTCCCATTTGACCAAAAGTTTATAATGGACAAGGGAAGGAATATCCATGTTTATAATTAATAGTTACATAAACAAGGTTTCTGCCTATTATCAAATTATTCTGCAAAAACAGGCTTCTCGTTGCTTATACGCACCATTACTGCACTATCGGGACAAAAGCCAAACGGTTCTTCCGACTTGAATAAAAGGGTGTTGTTGCTGAATAATTCCAATGTCACCTCACAATCAGCATCCAAGAAGAAACGCCCTAAAGCCGTGTTTCCACTTATGGGAGCATATAAGCGAGCCTGTGGCAATAGCGTGCC
>JAZTXF010000011.1:0-1979 GCA_045636305.1 Candidatus Gastranaerophilaceae bacterium
AATATCAGCACCAAAGGTCGGCGGAATTGTAAAACTCACCGGATTTATATTAAAAACAACATTTTTAATTGAGTTTGTTGGTGCAATTCTTCTTTCTACAGTATTTTGCAGAGAGTTCGGTGTAAAAGGAATTTGGCTCGGTATATTCCATTCAGTTTCAGCATTCTGCAATGCAGGGTTTGACCTGATGGGAACAAAGGCTCCGTTCTCATCACTTACTTCATATTCTGCACAGCCTTTAATAAATGCAGTTATAATGCTTCTCATTATCATAGGCGGTATTGGTTTTCTTGTATGGGAAGATATAAAGACAAATAAACACCATATAAAGAAATATCGTATGCAGACAAAGGTTGTATTATCAGCCACACTCTTTTTGATAATACTACCATCAATATATTTTTACTTTGCAGAGTTTAATGATTTGCCTGTGTCGGAAAGAATATTAAATTCCATGTTTCAGTCGGTAACACCGAGAACTGCGGGATTTAATACGGCAGATTTAACAAGATTAAGCGGAATCGGTCAAGTGATTACAATTATCCTGATGCTGATTGGCGGTTCACCCGGTTCAACAGCAGGCGGTATGAAAACAACAACGGCAGCAGTGCTTATATTTTCAGCAATATCAGTATTCAGAAAGAAAGATGATGTTGAGTGCTTTGGCAGAAGAATTGCAGATGCAACACTTAAAAATGCAGCGGCAATACTTTTGATGTATCTGGTCTTGTTCCTTACAGGCGGTCTTATCATAAGCGGAATTGAAAATCTTCCGCTTGCGGAGTGCCTGTTTGAATCGGCATCGGCAATAGGAACTGTAGGACTTACTCTTGGAATTACACCTGCTCTCGGCACAGTGTCAAGAATTGTTTTAATAGGGCTTATGTTCTTTGGGAGAGTCGGAGGACTTACACTTATATTTGCAGCATTATCTAATAAACAACACAACATATCAAAGAAACCACAGGAAAGAATTACTGTCGGTTAAGGAGGAGTTTAGCATGAAATCAGTATTGCTTATAGGTCTTGGACGTTTTGGCAGACATATTGCAAAAAAATTAAATGAACTGAACCATGAAGTAATGGCGATAGATAAAAAAGAAGAGCTTGTCAATGAAGTATTACCCTATGTTACCAATGCACAGATTGGAGACAGTACAAATGAAGAATTTTTATTATCGCTCGGTGTAGGAAATTTCGATATCTGCTTTGTTGCAATCAGCGGTGATTTTCAGAGTTCTTTAGAGACAACATCGCTTCTTAAAGAACTTGGTGCAAAGTTCGTAGTTTCAAGAGCAGAGCGTGATGTACAGGAAAAATTCCTGCTTCGTAACGGTGCGGATCAGGTTGTATATCCTGAAAAGCAGGTGGCTTCTTGGGCAGCAATCCGTTACAGTGCAGATCATATTCTTGATTTTATTGAGCTTGATGATGAATTTGCAATATTTGAAGTAACAACACCGGCTAACTGGATAGGAAAAACAATAGGTCAAATAGACATTCGTAAAAAATTCGGGATAAACATAATGGCTATAAAGCAAGACGGAAAGCTGTGTTTAACAATTCATCCTGATACGGTTTTAAACGAAGGAGAAACAATGCTTGTCCTCGGCGAGTATAAGGATATACAAAAATGCTTTCATATATAGCCTGAAATATCCCACAGCGCAGGTTGGGAGATGATGGTATGCGTGATATTATTTTATTGATAGCAGTTTTAGCATATATGATAGGCGGATATTTTGTTGTCGGCAAAATCGGTGAATTCTTTGACGAGAATTACAAGGGTTTTAACTATGATGACGAATAAAGTTAAAAAACAATAATGCAAAACGGAGAAAATGCCGGTTATCCATTGAGAAAAATTTGATAATATGATAAAATAATATCATTGGAGGTGGTTTGAATGAATTTGCAATATAATGCAGAAGCAGATGAACATATATTGGTGTGCTTATCATCTGCACCTTCAAATTCAA
>JAZTXF010000012.1:0-2182 GCA_045636305.1 Candidatus Gastranaerophilaceae bacterium
ATAAAATCAAAAGGAAATACTTACAGTTGTATCTCAACGAGTTTATTTACAAATTAAACAGACGGTATTTTGGAGACAAACTCTTTGACAGACTAGTAATTGCGAATATAACAGGTGCATAAACGGATAATCAGAAAAATCTATATGAACATTATAATTTAAAACCATATGTCATAAGTTATATTGACACAATGTTATTTGCAGATAAACTTGGGATGCCTAAAAAAATAAAAGATTTAGCAGAGAGTTTGGACTTAGAAGTAACAAATCATCACGACCCAGAATTCGATGCAAAACTTTGTGCTTTAATATTTGGCGAATTGACTGACAAGTATCCAAGTTATCAAGAACTAATAAGAAAAATTGATGACCAGCCTAAAACAAATAATAATTATTTCAATCAACCAAGTGAAGATGTTTTAGAAGAAAATGAAGAGCATTTATCAAATTATCAAATAACTCAAAACGAACTTGAAAACATTGATTTAATAGGAAAAGGAATAGTTATTACGGGCAACTTTTCAATAGAAAGAGAAGAAATAAAAACTTTTCTAATGAAAATTGGTGGACAAATAAAATCAGGAATAACAGGTAAAGTAGATTTTGTTTTTGCAGGTGAAGATTGTGGTTGGTCAAAAATCCAAAAAATAAACGACTTAAACCAATCAAAAAAAGCAAACATTAGAATTTTAAACGAAGCTGACTTAAATTATCTTATCAAAAAATACGGCATATAACATCGCATTGGCAAAATGGCGGGTTAAGTGCCAAACTCAACTTTTGTGCATTTTATTCCGCCGAATGTGTTCCACATTCAGCTTTTTTTAATAATTTAGCTTCTGTGGAAACACATCGGCTACGTCACTGCTAAATTGAACTTTTTGTCCAATTTATCCGCCACTTCGCCAATGCGTTTCCCGTTAGTGGCAACAAAAACAAACGATAATTAGACAATAAATGAAAAATATTTTATTTGTAGTTTTTATTTCAATGATATTTTTATTTGTTTGCTGTAACACAACAACGAATAAAAACATAATTGAAACAGAAATTTCTGATTTTGACAAAATTTTAGATAGTTTTCAAGTAAATGGTTCAATTCTAATTTATGATAACGACAAGAATACTTTTTACTCAAATGACTTTGATTGGGCTAAAAACGGAAAATTACCTGCATCAACATTCAAAATTCCAAATTCTATAATTGCTGTTGAATTAGGCATTATTGAAAATGATACAACTATTTTAAAATGGAATGGCGAGCAGAGAAAAATGGATATTTGGGAAAAAGATTTATCATTTAAAGATGCTTTTAGAATTTCCTGTGTTCCTTGCTATCAGGAAATTGCAAGGAAAATCGGAACAATTAAAATGAAAGAATATTTAGAAAAATTTGAGTATAAAAATATGATTTTTGACAGTTTAACGATTGACAATTTTTGGCTTGAAGGAAATTCAAAAATATCTCAAAAACAACAAATCGACTTTTTAAGGAAATTCTATTTTTCAAAATTTCCAATTTCTGATAGGACAATAAAGATTGTCAAAAATATTATGGAAATTGAGCGAACTGAAAATTACATTTTAAGCGGTAAGACTGGATTAAGTTCGATAGAAGAAAAATATAATGGTTGGTTTGTTGGTTATGTTGAAACAAAATCTAATGTTTATTTTTTTGCAACAAATGTAATTCCGACAGACGGATTGAATGTTGATGATTTTATTTCATCGAGAATTAATGTAACAAAAAATGCGTTAAAGCAAATGAATATAATGAAATGATAAATGCCACTAACATATGGTAGCCGATAATTGCCGGCTTTCGTGCCAACTTGATACTTTGGTGCTTTTAACGAACCGAAGTGCTAAATTGATACGAAAGTGCTGTAAATCCGGCAACTACGGCTACCATTTTTCGTTATGCGGCAGCTTAAAAGACGACACCAAACCAGAAAAATCATCTTGACAACCACCCGACTTTGAACTACGAAGGATGAAATTTTTCAGGGACAACTTCCAGCATTTCCAAAAAACAGTTTACCCATTGACTTGGAGACAAACAAACAATTTGAGCATTAAGGTTTAAACCGAATTTTTCCGAAATTGACCTGACCTGACTTTTCCTGAAAATCGACTTTAAAGCTGTTTTTACAGATAAATCAGGTTTCTCTAACAGACAGGA
>JAZTXF010000013.1:0-5020 GCA_045636305.1 Candidatus Gastranaerophilaceae bacterium
ACGTAGTTAGATATTATAAACACATTCTTAAGCTTGTGCTGCTGATTTAAATAATAGTAATTCATGCTGCGCATCCTTTCTCATTAATAAGACCATGTTCGATATCATGCTTTGCAAATAAACTCATCAAATTATTATTTGAAAGAGCCTTTACAAGAATCAAATAAGATAGAATTTCAACTCCATCTAATCTGTTGCAACGCATGAATTCATCAATTGCAAAATCGATATGCTCCGGCATCATTTTCTCGAGAATAATATATTGAATTTCAGCATTGGAAAATTCAATCACCTCAAAAGAAATGCTCTCCGTTTGCCACAGATTTTCCATGGCCCGGAGAGCGATTTCTTTTATTTCTTTTGTCGGATACATATTATCTCTTGATGGATGAAAGAAGCAATCATTCATCTTGTTATTAAATTTTTCACATAGTATTTCGGTCATTAAAAACCCCTCCTTATAAATTAGTTTTACTGTCCACCCATTGGCGGAACTTTTCTTTCGGCACAAGCAATCGGTTTCCGATTTTAAGTGCAGGAAAATCTTTTTCATGCATAAGCTCATAGGCAGTAGATGTAGCAACACCTAATACCTTTGCCACCATTTCTGCGTTCAAAAACAATGGCAATTCTTCGTACGATTTAACTGTTGATTCTTTCATTAATTTCACCTCATTATTGTTAGTTTTCATTTTTAAATACTCACCCACATTTTCATCACATCCTTAAATAATTTTTAGCAAACAAAAAAGCGGAACTGAGATTTATTTCTCAATTCCGCTTTTCTTTGTTTAATCCGTATTAAATTTTGAACACTGTCTCCCCTTTCATTTTAGTTGTAAAATAAAAAAATCACATCCTGCTCTTACACAAAATGTGATTTGATTTATATTGTTTTTATGTGCTTTTTTCTGGCTCCATGCACTAGATTTGAACCTACGACACTATTACAAAATATTCTTATAATATTTCTTAATATATTATAAAAGCCGTATAATCTAAAAGCAAATTTTTATTGAAAGTTCACATCAATTTAAGGATAAAAATAAACACTCTTAATATATAATCTTTTGGTTTTAATTTTTAACACCTGATTTATACATGAGTTCTTCGATTATCGCTCTATACTGTTCGTGTTAAGTTAGAACAAAAAAGTTATGAGTGGTATTTCCCAGTTTCTACAACAACACCATTTTCAAACTCCACATAGAATATTATAGGATCTATATACCCAGGATTTACAAAATACTCATAACACTGAGCGTTCTCTCCTGTTACATAATCAGGTTCACCCAACAATTTTTTCACAGCTTCTTCTGTCTTTCCCTTGTATAAATAATGCGTTTCTAAATTATCCAACATATAAATTCTTAAATTTCTATGTTTCTCCCACTTTTCCTTTGAATATATCCTAAGGTCATCTTCAACAAGTTTTAATATGCCGTTGTTAAATATAGGCGTAATCAATACCATCAGACATAACACTACTGGCAAAATCCATTTTTGTTGGTGTTTTCTGTATTTGATAACTGGTAGTACAATACCTGCAACCATAATTAATATAAAGATTAACTTTAAAATTCCACCATAATAATAGTTAAGAATATCATCAAAAGAAAAAGTAAAAAGCCAGTAAAATCCAATAGCACACACTATCAATGCAAGTAATATGTATAAAGAAATTGTAATCAATTTTTCTTTCATTTTATTTTCTCCTTTCGACAACATTCGACATATCCATATTGCGAGGAATAAGGTTTAGATGCAGCCGATTTTTAAGTGAAGTTCGTGTCGAGTTAGGAACAGAAAAATTCACTTCACTTCAAACCAAGATACATCTTTTAGTTCATCCCACATAGTAACTGATTTATTGTAACTAATTTCAATTAAAGCACTATCGAACTCTTTATTGTTATTAAAGAGCAAATATATTTTAGTCTTATAACCATCATTGGTTTTACTCTCATCATACTGCAACAGTATAATATTCCGAAAATCGACATTTTCAAAATCATTGACGGAAATGATTTCACTATCGTTTTTATACAGAATTAATTGCTCTATCTTCGGCAGTTGTAGCAGTACCATCCCCTCATCTGATTGATGAGCCTTATTATACGGATTCATAGGGTGCTCGGCTAATACTTCCATCCATTCCATTTCAAATATGAGGGTATCATTTTCATAATACAATCTTGAACACTCACAATCATGAAAATCAATATACTCAAGATTGTTTTCGCTAATTATATTAAATTTCTTATTCAATCACATCACCTCATTTTGACAAATTTCGACATATCCATATTGCGAGGCGTAAGGTTTAGATGCAGATCTTTTTGATGTCAAGTTTATTTCATGTTAGGACCAAAAAATTATTCTTTTTCTAATAACTCCAAGAAACGAGCATACGCCAAACGATATTCTTTTAAAATTTCGAGAAATAACCCATCTATTTTATATCCATCTTCAATTTTCTGCTTTTTTTCAATCCCAAACAGTCCTTTTTCTCCTGTGCCAATCTTTTTATAATTTTTTTCTTCAGTCGCAGGCAATTTCTTAGTACGTATATCACCCATACCAGAGCCATCACTTACACTGAAATCTCCAGTTATATTTAACCCATATCTGTTATTTAAATAAATAATTGTTAAATCATGAGCGATTTTTTCATTTGATATCATTATAACACATCCTTTTTATTTTATTTTTTCAACAATATTCGACATCTATATATTGCGATACATACGGTTTAGATGTAAATAATTTATTCTTTTATCCACCAACCTTGACCATCTTTAAAGCCGTTTCTTTTCATAAAGGGTTCCAACACAACAATTTGACCTTTTTCTGGTATCTCTACATCTTCTGCTTTAAGTATATCAAAAATCATATCTTTTAATTTGTCCGCTAAAGAAAACCACATATCAGTCCTTTCTACTGCTTTTCTGTGTTCTTCAGTCCCCTCATCAAAATCGTATTCTTCGTCTTCTATCCTCCATGCTTTATTCTCAACAACAGCGAATAAGTTAGCAACGTCTTTTTCTGTTTTAATTTCACAGAATAGTGTATTAGCCTTTTCAATTGTCAACTCCGGAGAAGGTTCTCCGCACATAACACACATTTCTTCAGTTACTTTTATGTCTTTCATATAGCACTTCCTTTTTCGACATTGCAACACATAAGGGTTAGATGTAACTCTTTCAAAGGCTCCCTTGTGTAAAGGGAGCTGTCAGCAAAGCTGACTGAGGGATTGTTTTACCGCAACATCTATATACTGACACACACCCTCAAAGTTTCTCAAAACATCAAGATTTGATATTCTGATAACTTTTATCCCATATTGCTCTAAATACGCTGTTCTCTTTTCATCATTTTGAAGTCCCAAGTCTTCATAGTGCCCTGAACCGTCTAACTCAATAACAATACTTGCCTTTGCACAATAAAAGTCTGCTATATATCTACCTAACACCTTTTGTCTTGTAAACTTTATAGGATAACTTCTTAAGAAATCATACCAAAGATGTTTTTCCTCTTTCGTCATGTTCTTTCTAAGTTCCTTTGCAAATGGAACTATGTTCTTATTATGTTTTCTATCCATTTACAACCCCTCCGAGTTTGCTTCGCAAACCCACCTCCCCTTACACAGGGGAGGCTTTTTTATTTCGCCAAAATTCGACATATCCATATAGTTCGTATCAAATTAGAACCAAAAAATGAGTCGCTCACTTATTTTTTAAATTTAGCTATTTTCTCGCACTTGTTTTTTGAGTAAGAAATACCGTTAATTCGTCCGATTCCCATAGTTTCTCAAAATAATCAGAATAGGTCTTAAAGCCTTTACCACCCTTAATGTATTTGTATGTGATGGTTTGCTGACTTTCATATCCATACCAATAAGGTCCAATATAAGCAACGTCATCAACTCTCCAATAAAAATCTATTGTCATAGCAGAATAACCCTTAATTATGATTTTACCTTTTAAACTTTTATTATTTAGTTTATTTGCCCATTCAACAAGAGAAACAATCGAATCTTTAATATTTTTATTCTTTTCTTCTATTTCTCTGGCATTTACAAAACCAGAATTAGGATCCATAGTTAAAATTCGATAATTAACACCCTTCTTTAACTTGGCTAAAATTTGTTTTTCAGTATGTGTAGTACGAAATGAACGCAACCCAAAAGCTATAATATCCACTTGATGTTTAGCATGTTCCATTTCCAATTCACAATCACTGTTTATTTCAGCTCGTGTTGACGTAATCATTTTTAATTTCCACTCAGATAATGGATTAAAAATTTGTGCATCAACTAAAAATGCATTAAGCAAAATAACAAGAGCAGATGCAATTAAAGAACAACCTATGTTTATCCAAACCTTCGAACTGGTTTCCCACCAGTAGATTTCGCAAAGAATCATCAATATGCCAAGTATTGTAACAATAAGACCTGCTATAATAGATTTTTTGTTATATTTTTTCATTTCAATTTTTTTCATTTTCATCTCTCCTATTCAACATTCTCCCCATTATAAAGACTGTATAATTTAGATGCCACGCATCAAAGCCTCCCTTGCCTAAAGGGAGGTGGCAGCCGTAGGCTGACGGAGGGATTCTTTTACAGCAATATCAATATACTGGCATACTCCCTCAAAGTTTCTGTTTATCTCGTTGTTAGGGATTCTAACAACTGTTATGTTTCTCTGTTCAATTCTTTCTGTTCTGATTTTATCTTTTAATAATCCTTTTTCTTCATAATGTTGCGAACCATCAAGTTCAATGATTAACCTCGCACTATGACAATAAAAATCAACTATGTAATTATCAATTACTTTTTGTCTTAAAAATCTAACAGGATATTTTTTCAAGAAATCATACCAAAGATGTCGTTCTTCTTTTGTCATATCCTTACGCAAAGTTCTTGCATTAGTTGTTAAATTGGTGTTATGTTTTCTATCCATATATCCCTCCACCACCTTCGGTGGTCCCCCTCCCTTTAGGCAAGGGAGGCTTTTTT
>JAZTXF010000014.1:0-1961 GCA_045636305.1 Candidatus Gastranaerophilaceae bacterium
TGTAGAGGGTAAGGATATCTGCGTTCGCCTTGATATAAATGAAACAGGCGAAGTCGTACGATGCAATTTCGTTTTTCCATCAGACTACAGTGATGGAGTCTGGCCCGAGCACATATTGGAGCTGACAAAGCAGATAAAGGAAAGTATAATGTTTACACCACCCGGTAGATGTGGTCGCAATGCCATAAGCATTGATATACCGGTTAACGAACAGCGATACAAGTGACTAACTTTTTCATCGTCCTATTGACAAATGTCTTTTCAATTGCTATATTAGCACTATTATTCCAGTGCTGTTGTTTTTGTGGCAATCCAGCTACCTTGCTATGGTATTGCATATTATCATTTTTATGATCCCGCAACACAGTTTGCCGACTATGGAACAGCTAATACTAATGTCTTGTATGTCAAGGATGGTTTTTTACAGGGAAGTTTTATAAAAAGAAATGGAAGTGCCAACAAATATAAAGTAACAAGTGTAAGACTTAATAAATGAATATAATATGAAGATTTTGTATACAGCTCTGATATGTGTTTTATGTTCCTTGAATAATGTGGCAACGAATAAAAACTCTTTTTCTGTTCATAATGATAAAAAAAAGGATTTCGAATCGTATATAAGCAAATTTGACATATTCGATAAACCCTATATGGACAAGGATTTTTTTCAGGAAAGAAAAGAGAGAATTGGTGAAATGTATACCGAAATAAATAAGCTTGATTTCTCTTCATTCATTCCATATGTTGACGAGTGTAACTGCGAAAAAGATGAATTTTATTATAGACCTTGTTATAGAATAGACAAAGATGATTTTTATATTGTTTCAATATTAGCCAGTTGTGATCTTCCGGCAACTGATGGGTATCCATTCGATACAAACCTTTTGGTGACGTATGACAGGAGTGGAAATGTAATTGATTATAAAATAGTTGCTATAGGAAGTGATGTAGAACAATATAAAATAGAATCTGGTGAAAAAGAAAATGAATTGACTATTACGCAACAATACTTTACAGAAATTATATCAGTGTCGGGTATATATACAGGCAAATGTAATGTCTCGATTTATAAAATCAGAATCAATGATGACGGTACTATCCGCAAAGAAACAATATGTGAATATGAAGATAATTTGCCTATAGAATTGTAAAAAAACTTTGATATTTTGGGGACAAAGCCCTCAATAACACGTATGAACGCAACGAAGTATCTATGCGCAGTGCGGTTATAAGATCAGATGCCTTCGGAAATGTTGCTATGAAATTATTTGATATTTGGGGTATAAATATAAATGACACTTTTATGAAACGGTTTATTATACCACTTTTTATTATTGCATGCATGCAGACATTCTGTTATGCATTAAATGAGAACATACCTGACAGTACAAAAATAGAATATCAAGTACATGGCAATGATACATTGGTTATCGAAAAAATTGAATATATGTTCGTGTCCGGATTTAAGCAATACATAGATGACAAACCCACAGACTATAAAAATGCGGATTATGATATCATCGAGTATGCAGGTTATGAATATATGAAGAAAAATGTTGCAGCAATGACTAAAGACATTCTTGGGGGGTATGGAAAAAAACGGTGCAAGGAAATGTTTGCGTTATCTTCCAAATCTGAAAAAAGTCTTAAATTGTATGTCCGTATAAGAGTTGACGCAAATGGTGTCATTACTTGCGTAAAATTCATGTATCCTAATACCTACGCGCCTTTCATGACATACGAGGATATAAAACGCAATACAGAAATCATTTTAAATAGGCCTTCGGATCCATATCCGCGCTTGGACGAATTTGGTATAGAACTTTCGCCATGGATAACTTTTTCAATTACCTCCAAAATTCTGCAGAGATATTTAGAAAAGCGTGTCGACTTTAAGTATGATGGTGAAACCGTTCGTTTCGATGTGCACCTTGATACAACAGTGATTGCATATATAAAGG
>JAZTXF010000015.1:0-39105 GCA_045636305.1 Candidatus Gastranaerophilaceae bacterium
GTTGTTAATCATTTTGCTAATGATGAAACATATGCGCCTCTTGAATTAGTAAAAGTCGATATAAATCAACTCTTAGGAGAAGTCAAAGAAGAAGATATTATTTTTGATTTTAAAGATGTAAAAGGTCAAGTTAAGGCTAAAAAAGCACTGGAAATTGCTGCCGCCGGTGGACATAACATATTAATGGTCGGTCCACCCGGCTCAGGAAAAACCCTTTTATCTAAATGTTTTGCATCTATTTTACCTCCTTTACAATTAGAAGAAGCTTTGGAAATCACTGAAATATACAGTATTTCCGGCCTTTTGACAAAAGATATGCCACTTGTTAATAAAAGACCATTTAGAGTTGTTCACCATTCTGCCTCTGGCGTTGGTATTATTGGTGGCGGACAAATTCCAAAGCCGGGAGAAATAACTTTAGCCCACAGGGGTGTTTTATATTTAGATGAAATTGTTGAATTTCCAAGAAATGTTCTGGAAGTTTTAAGACAGCCCTTAGAAGATGGTGAAATTTACATTTCCAGAGCAAAAAACGCAGTAAAATACCCTGCTGATTTTATCTTATTAGCATCAATGAATCCTTGCCCATGCGGACATTTGGGCGACCCGCAAAAAGAATGTGTCTGTAATGAATTCCAAATACAAAGATATAGAGCTCGCTTATCCGGACCTCTTTTAGATAGAATTGATATGCAAATAGAAGTACCTCGCTTAAGCTCAGAAGAACTTGTTAATATGGTTCCTGCGGCAGAAAGCTCATTAGATATCAGAAAAAGAGTTATTGCTGCAAGAAAAATACAGGCAGAAAGATACAAAAATTGCGGAATTTTTACCAACTCCGAACTTTCACCTAAATTGGTTAAACAATTTTGTCAAATAGATGAAACATCCAAAGATATGCTTAAAATGGCAATTACCAAATTTGGGCTTTCTGGCCGAGCTTATGACAGAATTTTAAAATTAGCAAGAACCATAGCTGATTTAGACGCTTCAGAACAAATTCAATCAAAACACATTGCCCAGTGTTTACAATACAGGACAATTATAGATAATAAAAATTAATCCAAAACTTGAACGGTTATATTTCTAACTCTTGGTTTGTTATCAAAATCAATCAACACTATTTGTTGCCAAGTGCCAAGCTGTAATGCCCCATCAACAAGCGGAACGGAAAAAGAATTTCCTATTATTGCAGCTCTCACATGGGCATGCCCGTTACCATCATGCCAAGTTTCATCATGATGATAAGTGGCACCTGCAGGTGCAATCTTATCTAAAGCTTCCGGAAAATCCTTTAACAAGCCGGGTTCATATTCAATAGCCGTAATAGATGCAGTTGAACCTGCCACATATATATGTACCAAGCCCTCTTTAAGATTGTGTTTGTATACCTCATTCTTTACCTTTTGAGTAATATCAATGATGTCTGTAAAACCACGAGTGTTTATTTGAAATTTTCCGTTTCTGATACCCATATTTATATCCTTATATGAACATAGTTTTTTGCAAATAACCTATTAGGTTAGCTCTTATCTTACTTTATTTTCATTGCCGGCAATCAAACGTTTAATATTTTCTCTGTGGAGATAAACAATATAAATCGCCCCAATTGCACAGTATACGACATATGCGATTGGTTGATGCAATAAAAACATTAATAACGGAGACAAGCTCAAAGCTATAATTGAACCTAAAGAAACATAACGAGAGATATAAGTTATTATCGCCCATATAAGAGCAATTAAAAGCCCAACTTGCCAACATAACGCAAGAATTGTCCCAACCCCAGATGCCACTGATTTACCACCGGTAAACCCAAGAAATATAGATTTTGAATGACCTATTAAAACTGCAACTGCCGCCAATACAGCAAGAATACCTAAAGGACAATCAAAATATTTTGCAACAAGAACCGGTAAAGCACCTTTGAATGCATCCATAAGCATTACACCAAAGAACCAACCTTTGCCCAAAACTCTTTTTACATTAGTAGCACCGGTTGAGCCTGAACCGATTTTTCTTATATCTTCGCCCTTAAGCAACTTAACAACAATATAACCTGTTGGAATTGAGCCAATTAAATATGCTAAAATTACTGTTATTATAATTGCTAATATTATATTCATCATGAATCTTTTTCCTTTCTTTCTCTTTCGGTTAATTTAATTGGCGTTCCAAAAAAACCAAAGGCTTCACGCAAGCGCTTTTCTAGATATCTTCTGTAACTGTCTACTAGCAAATCTCCATTATTCACAAACATTACAAAAGTTGGAGGTTCCGCTTTAATTTGAGTTGTATAAAGTACTTTAAGACGTTTTCCTCGCTTTGAATTTGGTGGGTTCATAGCTATCGCTTCTGAAATAACCTTATTCAAAATACTTGTAGAAACACGTTTTGTCCATTCCGCATGCGCTTCAATCGCTTGTTTATATATACTAACAAGCCTTTGCTTTGTTACTGCAGATATAAATATTTTGGGAATATAATCCAAAAACGGAGCTTCATGTTGTAGCATTTTTTCATACTTTTGGGGTGAATTTGTCTGTTTATCTTCAACTAAATCCCATTTATTAACAGCTAAAATCATAGCTCTTCCGGCTTCGATAATAGTTTGAGCAATTTTTTTATCTTGGTCGGTCAAACCTTCGAGTGCATCAATAACCAAAACCGCAACATCACAATTTCGAATAGCACGAATAGCTCTATCTACAGCAAATTTTTCTACACCCCAATCAACTTTTGCCTTTTTACGGATGCCGGCTGTATCAATCAATAAAAACTCTTGTCCTTCATACTTGACTTTTGAATCTATACTGTCGCGAGTGGTTCCTGAAACATTAGAAACAATCACCCTATCTTCACCCAACAATGCATTAACAATACTTGACTTACCTGCATTTGGTTTCCCGACTATTGCTATTTTAATTATATCGTTTTCTATTTCTGCTTCTGAATATTCAAATTCTTTTGTAACTGCATCCAAAATATCTCCGACCCCGCCATCACCATGAAGAGCAGAAAGCGCAATCGGCTCACCAATAGCTAACTCATAAAAATCAGCAATATTGTTATTATGTGTTGGTGAATCAATTTTATTTACAGCCAAAAAAACTTCTTTTTTGCTACGACGCAAAACATTGGCAATATCAAAATCAACAGGGTTTATTCCATCTTTTCCGTCTACAACAAAAATTATTTTATCTGCTTCTTCACAAGCAATTTGTGCTTGTGTAAAAATGTTAAGCATTATTTCATCTTCATCACCTGGGATAATCCCACCGGTGTCAATAACTGTAAAATGTTTGTTTTGCCACTCAACATCAAAATAAATTCTGTCACGAGTAACCCCCGGCAGGTCATCAACTATACTTTTCCTTGTCCCTACTAATCTGTTTACAAGTGTTGATTTTCCTACATTCGGACGTCCTACGATTGCTACTACCGGTTTTCTTTGCATTTCTTAATTCCTTTTTCTTTATTTTATTACAAATGTTTTCATTTTGCACTTTTTCTGATAAACTTTTGATATCGGAGGGAAAAATGCCACGTAAAAAAATAATTGAAATTGTTTTAGATACTGAAACAACAGGGTTGGATTACACAAAAGAAAGAATGGTTGAATTTGCTGCTGTCAGGTTAGAAAACGGAGTTATTAAAGATAGTTTTGAAACTTTAATTAATCCGCAACAACATATCAGAAAATCAAGCATTGCCGTTCACGGAATAACAGAAGAAATGGTTCAAGATGCACCATTAGAAGAAGATGTTATTCACAAAATTTTAGACTTTATAGGCGATTATCCCATTGTTGCACATAATGCTATTTTTGATTATTCATACATTAACGAAGCAGCAAAAAGACATACAGGAAAAGGCATAGATAACCCAAGAATTGACACGGAATTTATGTTTAAAGAAGTTTATCCTGATTTAATTTCTCACGGTTTAGATAATCTCATGAAAAAATTTGAGATTGAAATTACAGACAGACACAGAGCCATGGGAGATACTATGGGGCTTGCATTGGCATATCCGAAACTTAAAAAACTCTATGATAAAAAATATGATTGGCAAATTAAGCAAATAAACAATATCGATTATTTGTTTGAAAGATATTTGCGTATTCAACAAGCTATAAGTACTATGCAATGTGAATTACAAGATTTAAAGTCTATTTTTAAAATTTATTTTGAAAAAGGCGGAGAAGATGTCGTTTCTCCAACCGGAGAAGTCCTTACATATCAATCCAAACACGGTTTTGGATATGACTTTGAGCAAATAAAAGATATATTGGACGACATTGGTGTATTAAAAAAAGCTGTCAAACTAAATAATGGTTTTGTTGATAGATTAGTTGGCGGTAGAAACTTAGATGATGATATAAGAAATAAAATCAAAGAAGCGCGTCAAGACTTGTCAGAAGTACGTTCCGTACAAATCATAAAAAGTTCAAACAATACACACTAGACAACTTGTAAAGTTTTGTAAACAAAATATATACAAAAAGGGCAATTTTATATATCAATTTTACTTTATATATATACGAGTTATATAAAGGCAAAAATTGTGACTAGCATTCAAGCGTTAAACAGATACGAAAATCAACTAACATTCGAATTACTCGAACAACTTGGTTATGATCCTGAATCTGAAGTTAAATGTAATAATGTAACAATAGACTTAAATGATTCAGCTGATGATGTTGTAATGTTTAATGGCGATAATGTTCACGTTAATGCAAAAGAAGGCAATAACGTTGTTTATATGTCAGGTAAAAACAATTATGTTAAAGCCGGTGATGGTTCTAACCAAATAGCTATCTGGGGAAAAGACAGTGTTGCTATAACTGGCAAAGGCAATGACTTTATGTTTGCTGACGGTGAAAATATTACATTAACATCAAATGGCGGAGATAATATTTTCAGAGCATACGGAAACAACCATAGAATCTTTGCTGGATATGGCAACGATGAAATTGGCTTATTAGGTAATAATAACACTGTAGTTGGTGGACAAGGAAACAATACTATCGCATTCTACGGTAACAATAATAATATTTCTACACAAAAAGGTGATTCAAAAATAATGACACTTGATTACGGCTTATTAGCTGGTGGTTTTGAAGATATGGAAGAACGTTGGATTGAAACATTAGAAAGAGAAAACAACTCTGAAAGAGAAACAATCTGCAAATACTACGACTACTCATGTTGCAGCAACCCAATCTACGCTTCATTATCAAAAGAAGATTTGCAATTCGCAGAACAAGTTGATATGTCAGAACTTATAGATGACAAATATCCTAGATATGTAATTGCTGCGGATTCAACAGGTATGCCTCGACTATATGCTTATTCTTATACATATGGAAGAGATAATTTCTATTACCCAATCGGACACGAAGGGGAACAACCATATAAAGCCGCCATAAATGTAACTGAAGCACAAACTGCATCATATATGGAATATGAAGATTACAGAGTAAAATATTATGACAATTACAAAGTAAATGGCGTTACTGGTAACAAAATTTACTTTGGAGATGGAGATAACACATTAAAATACACAGTAGCTGATGGTTCAAATGATGTTGATATGGCAAACGCAAAAACAGGTCACATACTAGAGCAACAAACATCTTACACATTCGCAGATGTAGAACAGACTTCAAGAACTGATTACAGAGTTAAAACAACAACATTCTTTACAATTCCAGTAGCATAATTAAAAAACCACAACCGTTTATTAGACAAGAGAGAGAGATAAAAAATGACAGCAGATTTTAGTTTTTTAAATTTAACAATGGCTAACAGAGCCAATGGTGCTAACCAAGTTAACAACAACAATCAAGCACAACAAAACCAAAAAGCAAACAATGACAAAAACAATTTGCAAAAAACAGACATTTTTACAGCTGAAAAAAATGGTATGCAAGGCAATAAAAATGAGCCAAAAGCATTAGCAGGGGGAGACTCCGGATTCAGCGGAACAAACGCATTTGGTGATAGCGGATTTGGTGATACTGTATCATTCACAACAAAAACCCAATCAACACCTGACGTAGGCACACCAAAAGCCACCGGTGCAATGAAAATGGGCTCAGGCATGAACTTTGCAAATAATGATAACCAGTTAAAAGAATTAGCCGAGTCATTAGGCGTTGACGCCAACGAAGATGCTGTAAAACAAAAACTTTCAGATATGTCTCCTGAACAATTAGTTAAACTTGATGGTGATATGTTAGACATAGCAGCTGATATGGGATTAATCTCAATGAGTGAAATTGAAAAGAAAATTGAAGCTAAAAACGGCGGAGAAACTAAAAAAGAAGACCAAGAAGACCCATTTAAGAAAATGGAAATGAGCGGTTTTGGCGCAGGAAATGAAGTTTAAAAAAAGCTTAATTATTTGGCAGCAATGCAGGAATAGGGAATAGGAAAATTTTAAAAGGGCGACAATGTCGCCCTCTTTTTTTTAAATTAATAACTAAAAAAAATGTTTGCATTTTCAGCAAACATCAAATAAACACGAGGATATTAAGAGAGAGAGTATAAAATAAATCTTTGTTCTATCCTTCTATTTTAAATTTCTAATTAAAATTATCCCTTACTCTTATATAAAGTTCTTTTTCAATCACAAAATTGCCTCTTATTTCTAATTTGCTAAGTTTCTTTAAATTTATACTTACCGGATATATATTCCTTCATTAAAATTTTACATTTATCATCTAAAAATACGTATAAATTTGAAAAATTTTGTATTACGATAAAAATATGAGAAAAAGACACAGACAAACACTCAAAGACTTATTTTTTATCACTACAGGAGCGGCCATAGCCGCAGCAAGCCTTGAAGGCTTTCTTGTACCAAACTCAATTATTGACGGAGGAATAATCGGCATATCGATTATAGTTTCACATTTATTAAAAAATATTTCATTGGGAACCGCAATTTTTTGCTTAAACATTCCCTTTATTTTTCTTGCACTGAAAAAATTCGGCAAAAGATTTGTTTTTAATACATTTTGGGGAATAACTTGGCTATCTGTCTTTGTCTCACTTGTACACGGACATAAAGTTACCGATGATTTAACACTTGCCGCCATTTTTGGAGGTGTTATTTTAGGACTCGGCGTCGGCCTAATCTTACGAAACAACGGCTCACTCGACGGAACCGAAATTGTCGCAATACGACTTGCACCAAAATTTGGCTTTTCAATCGGTGAAATTATAATGACATTTAATGTTTTTATATTCTTTTCCGCAGGTTTTGTCTTTGGGTTTGATAGAGCAATGTATTCAATGCTGACTTACTTTATTGCATATAAAGTAATTGACGTTGTTATTGAAGGTTTAAACGAAAGCAAATCTGTATGGGTTGTGACTGATTATTCACAAGAAATCGGAAACCGAATTATAAACCAAATGGGAGTGAGTGTAACGTACATAGATGCAGTTGGCGGCTATTCAGGGCAACCAAAACGCATAGTATACTGCGTTATTTCCAGACTTGAAGTAACAAAATTAAAACAATTAGTAAAAGAAATAGACAGAACTGCTTTTATTTCTATAGAAAATGTTCATGAAGTTGAAGGTATTCGAGTAAAAAAAAGATAATTTAACAAGGAGTAAGTTTTATGACACGTCCAATGACTATAACAGAAAAAATTTTTGCGGCACACGCAGGACTTAACGAAGTAAAAGCAGGAGACTTAATTACCGCAAAAGTTGATATAACACTCGCAAACGATATAACAGGACCTGTTGCAATTAATGAATTTAAAAAAATAGGTGTAGAAAAGGTTTTTGACAACAAAAGAGTTGTTTTTGTACCTGACCACTTTATCCCAAATAAAGACATAAAATCAGCAGAACAGGCAAAACAAGTCAGAGAGTTTTCTAAGGCACAAAATCTCGAACACTTCTTTGAAGTAGGCAGAATGGGCATTGAACACGCTCTCTTACCGGATAAGGGAATTGTTACCGCCGGAGATTTAATTATCGGGGCTGATTCTCACACTTGTACATACGGAGCATTAGGAGCTTTCTCCACAGGAGTAGGTTCAACAGACCTTGCTTGTGCAATGGCCAGCGGGGAAACTTGGTTCAAAGTTCCATCTGCCATTAAGGTTGAATTTAACGGCAAACTCAATAAATGGGTAAGCGCAAAAGACCTTGTTTTACACTTAATCGGGAATATTGGTGTAGATGGGGCATTGTACAAAACATTAGAAATTGGCGGAAATGTTATAGAAGAAATGGAAATGGATGGCCGCTTTACCATCTGTAATATGGCTATTGAAGCCGGCGCTAAAAACGGAATAATCGCGCCTGATGAAAAAACCAAAAAATTCTTAGAAAACAGAAGTATAAGACCTCCTGTATTTTACAATAGTGATGAAAACGCTCAATACGAAAGAGTTATTAAATATGATGTTTCTCAGATTGAACCTACAGTAGCCTTTCCGCATTTGCCGGAAAACACTCGTCCAATATCTCAAGTCGGAGAAGTAAAGATTGACCAAGCGGTTATTGGCAGCTGCACTAACGGAAGATTAAGCGACCTTGCAGTAGCAGCGAAAATTCTAAAGGGTAGAAAAATTCACGATGACGTGAGATTAATAGTTTTTCCGGGTACACAAGAAATTTACTTAAAAGCAATAGAATTGGGCTACGTTCAAAGTATAATTGAAGCCGGTGGAGCAGTTTCTACACCAACCTGCGGTCCTTGTCTTGGCGGGCACTGCGGAATTCTTGCGGCAGGAGAACGTGCAATATCCACAACAAACAGAAACTTTGTCGGAAGAATGGGGCACGTGGAAAGTGAAGTCTATCTCTCCAGCCCTGCTATAGCTGCAGCTAGCGCAATTTTAGGAAAAATAGCCTCACCGGAAAATTTATAACTATTTTTCAATACCGTTTCTATAACCAATACCCGCTCTATAACCTGAAAAAAGGTAAAAAACAGGCAATACAGGCTCTATCCATTTAAGTCCGGATAAAACTCCTGCCGTTGCAACATCATCAATATGCATAGCCATATCCAAACTCTCCGGCTTACGCTCATCATAAATTTTGTTAAAAGAAAGTTTCTCTTTCTTTTTCAAAATTATCGGGTCAATAATTTTTTTACTCAAATAATTTGCAATAAAACTTCCGCCAACAACTCCCGTAGAGGCAATCCCCACAATCATAGCCGTAAATTTTTTAGCAGGAGTCAATTGTTTTATAATTTTTTTCTTCTTTAGTACCTCTAAACCAAAAAGTGCCGCCCCTGCGCCGACATTACACAAAAATATGTTAGCAAAATATTGATAAAACCCCTCTTTTATCCTATTAGTATTATTTTTTCGTTTGTTTATAGATTTATCTACAGCACACCCTGCCCCGACACCTGCAACAACCGGAACTAAACCTAATAAAGACAATCGGCCTATTTCTGAAAAAATTTCTTTTGATGTTAAATCTTTCTTTTCGCCAAAAAGTGTAGACATTAAAGCCTCTGCTTTATTATCTTTGGCTAATTTATTAACAACATAACTTGTTTCTCTTAAATTCAGTGGTTTATCTTTTGCCTTATCCAACATTTTTAATAAAGTTACGTCTTGGCTATTTGATTGTGCAACAAAAGAGTCAATTACTTTTCTTTGTTTTTTTAATATAAGATTTTTAGGAACATTCTCAATCAGTCCGTTAAAAATTTGCTTACCGTTTATTTTCATTCCTCTTGAAGCTAACAAAGAAGCACCGGCAACGGATGACAAAACAACAAAATTTTTCAACAAACGAGAACTTTTTGACTCTTTGCTTTTATTTTTTTTTAAAAACACATCACGCACACCGAGAGCAATAGCAGCTCCCCCCAATATTTTTGGTGCGTTATTTGATATTTTATTAATTATTAATGGCTGATCAACAAACTTTGCCAATGCGGTTAGCTTCATCAAAACCTCTTTTTATTAGGTTAGGTCAACCTAACAATAATCCAAAAAAATATAATTGTCAAGATTTAAAACTTGCTATGCAACTTGTCCAACACACTGCTTAAATCCTTTTCTTTCAATATTGAATGAAGCGCACCAAAACGGGTAGCGACATCCTCAGAGACAACATGCTCAATACAACATGCAGTCTCTGTTGCTTCTTCTTCTGAAAGCTTAAATACATCACTAAAAAAACTTTTTAAAATATTATGTTTTCTAAAAATTTTTTCTGCGGTAATTCTACCTTTTTCTGTCAAAGTAATAGGGCTATAAGGAACATAATTAACAAACCCCTCCTTTGCAAGATTTTGTAAAGCCTCCGTAACAGAAGATTTTTTAACAGACAAAGCATTAGCAATTTCAACAACACGAGCCTTCTGATTTGCTGTTTCAAATCTATAAACCGCCTCCAAATAATCTTCTCTGCTTGAACTGATATCTTTTTTTACCATAGCATTATTATTACATTTTTTTAATATTTTTACAAGTTTTATATTGACAAAAAAGAAAAAAACTTGTAAACTGATAATTATTATCGATTTTAGGTAAAAGATGAATTATTCCAAGCAAAGAGAACTAATACACCAAACTTTAAAAGAAAATGTTGTACACCCTACAGCAGAATACGTACACGAAATTTTAAAGAAAACAAACCCTAATATCAGCCTAACAACTGTATACCGAAATTTAAACCAGTTGGCTAACATGGGAATAATAAAAAGAATAGATGGGCTTGAACCATCCGTTCATTATGACCATAATACTCATGAGCATTATCACTTTATATGTGATAAATGTAAAAAAGTTTTTGATATTGATGCAAATATTGCACCGGATATTGAAAAAAAAGTAATAGAAAGTACAAAATTTGAAATATTTGGGCACGAAATAACCTTACATGGATTGTGTCCGGAGTGTAAAGATAAACAGTAAAGGAGAAAATTATGCAAAAATACAGATGTACAGTATGTGGATATGTTTATGACCCGTCTGAAAATGACAATATAGCATTTAGCGATTTACCGGAAGATTATGCTTGCCCATTATGCGCTGTCGGCAAAGACATGTTTGAAGAAGACAACGACTAATACAAAATAGAATTAAGAAAGGGTAAAAATGGAATTAAAAGGAACAAAAACAGAACAAAATTTACAAACAGCTTTTGCCGGAGAATCTCAAGCAAGAAACAAATACACATATTATGCTTCACAAGCTAAAAAAGAAGGTTTCGTACAAATAAGTAAAATTTTTGAAGAAACAGCTAACAATGAAAAAGAACACGCAAAAATATGGTTTAAGCTACTTCATGGCGGTTCCATTCCCGAAACAATGGCAAATCTAAAAGATGCTGCAGAAGGCGAAAATTATGAATGGACTGATATGTATGCAACTTTTGCAAAAGAAGCAAAAGAAGAAGGCTTTGACAAAATTGCCGCATTGTTTGAACTTGTTGCCAAAATCGAAAAAAACCATGAAGAAAGATACAGAAAACTTCTTCAAAATATCGAAACAAATACGGTATTCGTAAAAGAAACTCCTGCAACTTGGGAATGTTCAAACTGCGGTCACAGAATCGAAAGCTCAAAAGCTCCTGAGATGTGCCCTGTTTGCAGTCACCCCAAAGCTTACTTTTTCACTCACGTGCAAAATTATTAATTCATAAATAATAATCACTCAAAAGAGTCAGCGAAAGTTGACTCTTTTTTTGTGGTTTTGTATCGTTTTGGGATTGATTGGGGCTGTTACTACTTTTTAAATCATCATTCTGAGGACGAATGACAGTGAAAAGCTCTAGTTTTGGCATTTTTTATTTATGATGAATCTTAGCCTAACTAATTTTAATTAGAGGATTTTGCTGGCTAAAGAGGGACGGATGTCCCTTGTCTTCTAGCTAGCTTTAAGAACTAAAGTTCATCTGGCTAGGATTCAGAGCAAACTACCACGATTTGTGCTTTCCCTCAGGATGACAGATTTATTTTCACTTTTTTTCACGTTACACTTCACAAGTATTAAGAATACTGTTATAATGAACAAGTATATAATAATTAGAGGTACGATAATGACATTTGGCAGCTATATAGTTAGTGACACTAAAACATCTCTTTCTATGCCTTTATTAGGCTTTGAGACCTGCCATCTGCCCCAAAAACCAAAGCATAGCAAAAGTTTCAAACGTTTTGCGTTCACTTTGGCTGAGACTCTTATTACTTTAACTATTATTGGGGTTATTGCTGCTTTAACTGTTCCTAATTTGTTAAATAAATATACTAAGCATACTTATGTTGTTGGGCTTAAAAAAGCTTACTCTCAATTACAAAATGCTTGGAAAATGATTCCTATTACTGAAGGTTGTTCGGCGGGGGATTATGATTGTGCTGGGATTTCATTTGAAGGTAGAAACTATATACAACATAACACTGAACTTATACCCATTTTAGCAAAACAATTTAAAACAACAAAAATTGTTTCTGCATCTGAAATTAATAAATCTGATTGTATTCTTAATCAGTTTTGTGAGTACGCCTGCACCGGATATTTTACTACCAAAGACGGAATGAAATTTTCACACCACGCATTCGTACTGCATGTTGATGTAAATGGAGATAAAGGTCCAAACAAAGCAGGAAGGGATATCTTCTCTTTTAGTATAATAAAAGAGAATAACAATAACTCTACAGTGGTACCAAGTGGTCTGAAAATGTCTAGTGAGATTAGAACTTGGGAAAGTCTTTGTTCTACAACTTCCCAAGTTGAAACTTGGTCATCCTATGATGTTCCTTGTACAGCTCGTGTTCTTCTTGAAGATGCAATGAACTACTAAAAACAAATTCAATATAAAAAAGCCACCTATAAGGTGGCTTTAATTATATCAAAAATTTGCCGTTCTCATATATCAGCTTATCATCAGCATAGATTTGCCCGCCGTTTTTCATATTTTTAATCAAATCCCAATGCAAACCTGATACATTTTTGCCACCTGTTTCTGGATAAGACGCCCCTAATGCCATATGGATTGAACCGCCAATTTTTTCATCAAACAATATATTTCCTGTTATTTCTTGAATCCTGTCATTTGTACCTATTGCAATTTCACCTACAAATCTAGCACCTTCATCTTGATTAATCATTGCACTAAAAAAGTCTTCACCTTGTTCAACTTTATAATCAACAACTTTACCATTCTCCAATGTAAGTAAAATTTTATTTACTTCATTGCCACGATAAATAGCAGGAAAATCAAAATAGATTTGACCATTTGCACTATCCTCAACTGGTGAAGTGAAAATTTCTCCATCTGGAAAATTATTGATACCGCAGCAATTTATCCATTTTCTGCCTTCAGTTGAAAAAGTAATGTCTGTTTTTTCTCCAACAAATCGAATTTTAGTAGTTGTATTAAGGTAGTCGGTTTTTACTTGTTGTTCTTGTTCAATTTTTTTCCATTGAGCAACAGGATCTTCGCAATCGAGCCAACAAGAGTTAATTATAAATTGAGTATAATCCTCCAACGACATTTTCGCCTCCTGTGCTAGAGCTTGTGTCGGAAAATCCGCAATAACCCAATTTGCATCGCCATCAGCTGAACGCTGCATCAGTTTTTCAGACAACACACGAGTTGCTTTTGAGCGCTTTGCCTGCTTTTCAGGAGAAATTCTTGCCAAACTTTTCACATTTGTTGGAGCAGAAATAGAAATAAAGTTTTTTGCCGTTTCATATTCTATTTTTGACATTTCATCAATAAATGCTAACTGCTCATCACTGGCATTTTTCAAAAAAGTTTCTGTTATACCATCAATTCCGCATCTGATAACAGGATTTCCGCCTCTTTGCAAAACCGCTTTGTAAATTTCTTTGATTAACGGCGCAGACTGAGAACTATCCGTTTTAATTACAGTCAACTCATTTGGTTGTACATTTGTAGAATATTCAACTAAAACCTTGGCATATTTTTCCCAAATATTTTCCTGCATTATTCCTCCTCAGCAACTGCTTTCGGAGAAGAACTATTTGTTGAACGCAAAACAACACCTCGTTTTGACTCTCTGACAAAATCCACTAATTTTTTTACATAAACGTCAGAACCAAGCGTTTCTTCAATAATTTCGCATGCTTTAGTTGTTGTATATTCACCAGAATTGAAAATTTTAAAAGCGCGTTTAAGATTAGTTCTTTGTTCTAAAGTTAAACCCCTACGTTTCAATCCAATGGCGTTAATACCATGTACTGTTACCGGTCTGCCATCAGCTTTTGAATAAGGTGGAATATCCTGCCTAGAAGCAGAGAAACCACTAACAATAGTCATTTCACCAATTCTTACATTTTGGTGGTAAACACTCATACCACCTAGAAAAGCACCTTTTCCAACTCTACAGTGCCCGCCCAAAGTTGCTAAATTTGCCAAAATAACTTCATCTTCCAACACACAATTATGTGCTACATGAGAAGATGTCATTAACAAACAACGATTGCCTACTCTTGTGCAATCACCATCACCAACAGCACCTCTATTCACTGTAGCATATTCCTTAATAATACAATTTTCACCAATAATAGCTTTTGTCGGTTCATTTTTATACCCCAAATCTTGTGGAGCAGTACCTATCGAAGCATACGGTGAAATAACCGTACCGGAACCAATTTCACAATGCTCTAAATATGCATTGGCAATAATTTTTACATTGTCACCGAGTTTTACATTTTCACCAATTATTGTATATGGACCGATTTCACAACCTTGTCCGATAATTGCATCCGGTGAAATAATAGCTGTTGGATGTATCATTTTTTACCTTCTTTCTTACATTATAGAAAATGTTAATTCTGCAGAAACCGTCAATTTACCATCGACAAAACCTTTAACTTCAGTTTTTACGATAGGTCCTTTTCTTTTTAATATTTTGCTTTCCATATCCAGCCTATCTCCTGGACGCACAACATTTTTAAATCTTGCACCGTCAATCCCTGCAAAAAGAGCCAACTTGCCTTTGTATTCAGGCATAGTCATCAATATCCCTGCACTAAGTTGCGCCATTGCTTCTATTTGCAATACACCGGGCATAATAGGGTTTTCAGGAAAATGCCCACAAAAAAACTGCTCATTCATTGTCACATTTTTGTAGCCCTTACAATACTCACCTTCAACACATTCTGTTATTCTATCAATTAACAAAAATGGATATCTATGCGGAATCATCTTCATAATTTCCAAAATATCATAAGATTTAACTTCGCTCATTTTATTTCTCCTCTACTAATTTGTCTTTGATTTGTTTGGCAAAATTAACATGCACAGCATGTCCTGCCTCTTTTACAATAATTTCAGCTTTAAGATTAAGAGGATTAACACCTGTTAAATACAAATCCCCAAGTAAATCTAATATTTTATGCTTAGCCGGTTCAAACTCGCTTTTAAGATCGGTTGTATAGCCCTCTTCTGTTAACCCAACAGTATTTTCTACACTTACGCCTCTTGCATAGCCTGCTTTTTGAAGAATTTCTAATTCTTTTAAATAACCAAAAGTACGAGCTTCAATAATTTCTGAAAAATCATCATTTGCACTTACCCATCTGTTTTTTAAGTCAGGATGATTAAAATTTACTCCGTAAGTTATATTTAATTTATCAGACGGAAGCATTACTATATGAGTTTTTCCATTTATATATGATACAGGCTCAACAATTGTATATTTTTTTTCTTCAACAGTTTCAACTCCGGATTCATTAAAAGCATCAACCCATTGTTTTGAACCGCCATCAAGAATAGGCATTTCAAAATGGTTTAAATACACATCCAAACTATCTATTCTACATATTGCACAAGCTGCCATAAAATGTTCTACCAACATAATCTGAACGTTAGCATTACCCAAAACAGTACAATGTTCTGTTGATACTACATTTTCAACCTTTGCCTCTACACACTGACCGCCAAAGTGTATTCTTATTCCTTTTACATCTGAAGGGACAAGCCTTGCTTCGCTTGGAGTTCCTGTCATTAAAGCGACAGAGCTAACAACAGTTTCTTTTTTTATCGTTGTCATTTAATTATTCTTCCTCTGGTTCTAAAGCTTTTAATAAATGTTCATATTTTTTAAATTTTGAAACTAATTCTTCAGCAGCTTTCATCATTTTTAATTGTTTAACAAAATCTTTTCTTGGAACGGCAGGTGCGCCTATGATAATTGAGCGTTCTGGGAAGCTTTTTGAAACACCAGCTTGAGCCATAACAATACTGTCTGAACCAATACTAATATGGTCCGCAAGTCCTGCTTGACCAGCAATTACAACTCTGTCACCAATCACACAGCTACCTGCAATACCGACTTGAGATACTATCATACAAGCTTTACCAATTTTGCAGTTATGTCCAATCTGAACAAGGTTATCAATTTTTGTAGATGCACCAATTACTGTGTTCTCAATTGTTCCTCTGTCAATTGCAGTATTTGCACCGATTTCTACATCATCCTCGATAACAACGGAACCGATAGATGGTATTTTATAAATCTTTTGTTTTGCATTTGATTCTTTAATTTCGCCTGATTGTTTAGCTTTCTCAATATTATCAGGATTTTCTGTTACAAAGCTAAAACCATCCGCACCGATTGAGCAACCTTGTTGAAGAATAACTCTGTTTCCGATTTGAACTTCATCGCCTATATGGCAACCTGCATGAAAAAGGCAATTTTCACCAATAATAACATTTCTTCCTACGTAACAGTTAGGTAAAAGTTTAGTTCCAGAAGCAATTTCTGCACCACGAGAGATAACAACGTTTGCACCGATAGAAACATTTTCCGCTATTTTTGCTTCAGGGTGCACAACTGCTGTAGGATGAATTCCTGATTGTGTTTCAGGCGGAATATAGAAAAGGTGTAACAATTTCATCATAGCCAATCTGGGTCTTTCGACCTCTATTGTTGAAATATTGTCCAAATTCACACCTAACGGAACTAATGCCACTTGTGCTTTTGATTGAGCTAAGTTTTCAATTTCTTCTTCACCTAAAGCTAATGCCAAAGTATTTTCATCTGACAATAATGGCGGAGCAATTCTGTTTATTGAATTTGCCGTAACCTTGGTAAGTATACCTCCTACGATTTCGGTAATTTGTTCCTGTGTGTATGATTTCATATTCAAGCCCCCTTTTCAATAAGTCTTGTCTTTTCCTTTAATTTTATAACTAATTCTAAAAATAAGCAAAATTCTTATTAATATTACTATACAATTTGTATCAATGCAAGAAATACAACAAAAAAGCTCTCATTTACCGAGAGCCTTGAAATATTTTTCTTTAATTAATTACAAATTACTTGGAGCATCTACACCAGGATTAATCGTACCTGTTCCGAACTTTCCATTATCAACTGCCGGATTAAAATATTGATAAAGTCTTTTTCCCCAGTTTACCGGAGTATTTTCCTTTTCTTCTTCCACATAAGGCGCATATGGATCAATTCTTTTTAAATTCATCATCCTAATTGTCTCAGGTGAATAATTTTGGTTTCTGAGATAATCTTCACTCCAAAGTCTGTTTGTATCAATATAGGCAAATGCGCTCATACCTGCAGACACAAATCCTAGTAAAGCCATAAACATTATTAATTTTTTCATAATTCTTCCTTATTTTTTGAATAAAAATATTTTACTATATTTCTATCACTACGACAAATTATAATATATCGTTACAAAAAGAAAACCAACTATTTTGCGTATTCTTTTACAATTTTTTCAAACTCATCCAACAAATCAGATTCCGGAACTCTTTTTATAATCTCACCTTTTTTAAATATATAACCTTCACCAATAGCACCTGCTATACCAAAATCAGCATGTTTTGCTTCACCTGGGCCGTTTACGGGACACCCCATTACTGCTAAGGTTAACGGCTTATCAAAATTTTTGAATTTTTCTTCAACTTTTTTTGCTAAAGAAATTAAGTCAATTTGCGTACGACCACAAGTAGGACAAGATATAAAATTTACCCCTCTTTGTCTTAAATCTAAAGATTTCAAAATTTCATATCCCGCATAAACTTCTTCTACAGGATTTTCTGTTAATGAAACTCTTATTGTATCCCCAATTCCTTCTGCTAATAAAGCCCCAATCCCTACACCTGATTTTATTAATCCGGCTTTTAGCGTGCCTGCCTCGGTTACGCCTACATGCAAAGGATAATCTATTTTTTGAGAAATTAATTTATATGCCTCAATGGTCGTCAATACAGAACTGGATTTTAAAGATATTTTCATCATATCAAAATTATTATCCTCAAGAATTTTGATATGCCTCATTGCGCTTTCTACCATTTTTTCAGCCAAAGACAGCTCTGTATTTTGCTCTAAATCTTTTTGTAAAGAACCTGCGTTTATACCAATTCTTATAGGCACTCTATTTGCTTTTGCCAAAGCTATAACTTTCTTGGTGTTTTCCTCTTTACCAATATTGCCGGGGTTTAGCCTCAATGCATCAATACCATTTTCGATAGAAGCAATAGCCAATCTGTAATCAAAATGAATATCCGCAATCAAAGGAATTGGCGAACATTTTTTAATATCCTTAATAGCAGCCGCAGCATCTTTATTTAATACAGCCAATCGTACAAGCTCACACCCTGCATCAGCCAATTCTTTTATCTGATTAACTGTTGCTGTTACATCTCTAGTATCGGTATTACACATAGACTGGACACTGATTCGTTCACCCGAACCAATTTTGACATCACCAATTTGAATAATTTTTGTTTTTCTTCTTTTTATCATAAAATTAATATAACACGAAAAACAATTACAAAACAAAGGGTTATTAATATGAAAATTGCAATTATTTCAGATATTCATGGCAACATGCAAGCACTTGAAAGCATTTTAAATGATATAAAATCCCAAAATTGTGACAGAATTTTTTGTCTTGGTGATTTAGCTATGGCAGGTCCGGAGCCTGATAAAACAATTAACAAAATCAAAGAATTATTAAATGAAGAAAACCTTGAGTTAATACAAGGAAATACCGACCAATATCTAGGAGAAAACAATATACAAATCGGAGAAAATATCAAAAAAGCAAATATTATCATGGGAAATGCTTACCTTGCAGATATTAAAGAAATTAGTTCAATTAACATTAATTTTCTAAAAAACTTACCACCCCAAAAAGAAATAATCATAGGCAACATAAAAATTCTATTAGTTCATGGTTCTCCAAGAGCCAACAACGAAAATATTTTTCCTTCTATGGCGATTGAAAAAATTGAAGAAATGATAGCTAATACTGAAGCAGACTTAATATTTTGCGGACACACTCACCAACCTTGCGGATACCAAACAAACACAAAACAAACTGTTGTTAACGTCGGCAGTGTCGGACGGCCTTTAAGCGAAATTCCAAAAGCTTGTTATGCCTTATTAGAGATAACAAACAAGGAAACAAAAGAATTTAATATAAGCCATGTACTTGTTGATTACAACAAAGAACTTGCAGCAGAAATTCTAACAAAAAGAAAATTTGAAGGAAGTGACAAATTAGCTAAAATGATTATTTGTGCTTCAGAGCGTTACCCGTCATAGTTTTTTACAATCTATTGTAAAAAAAATCATTTACTGATAGCATGCTTAAAGAAAATAAAGGAGATTATGTTTATGAAAAAAATGAGATTTTTAATCACAACACTTGCGCTTATGGTTGTTGGATCTATTGCTAACGCTGCTGAAATAATTGGTGTTGCTAACTACAAAAAAATTGAAACAGAATATAATTATGCAAAACAATCATATAAACAACTTGATGATAAAATTTTAGAGCTTCAACAGTTTGTTATAGATAAAGATAAACAATTTAAAGCTATTGAATCACCAATTCAAAAGAAAAACTTTGAAGAAAAAACACAAAAAGAATATAAAGCAAAAGAAGACGCTATTTTGAAATTAAAAATAGACAAACAAGATCAAATATATGAAAACATCCTAAATGCAACAAAAGTAGTTGCGAAACAAAAAGGGATTAATATGGTAGTTGATTACAGAGTTATTTTTGTTGGCGGAACTGATATTTCTGACGACGTTATTAAATACTTAAACTCCAACCCAACACCTAAAAAATAACACTAAAACTTTAAACAAAAAAAGACCTCATCTGAGGTCTTTTTTATATTTTACTCATATTCTTTAAAGAAACAATATCACCATTAATTGCAAAAAATAATCTTTTCACATCTGTAGCACTTATGACCTTATTACTACCATGCGGCAAAACCAATGGAAATGCAAAACCATCAGGCATTGTTACTATGGAATGAGAGCCTGATTTAACCTCTATCCGATAACCTAAGTTTTCGTACACCTTTTTTGCTTCTTCATACCTAATTGCCAGCTTACGAAAATTATTACAGTTTTTTATTTTAGCAAGAAGCTTATCGTAAGATCCTTCAAAAGCTACTGCTTTTGGATTGTTATAAGAATTAATTCTATATCGATTTAAATTTATATACATAATTTCACCTACAATCCCTTAAACCCTCAAATATAAATTTTTTGTCATAAATTTGTTAATTTTCGTTAATTTTTTTTTATAAAATATAAAGTTTCATACCTAAAAACCGATAACAAAATTATAAGTGTAGGATACTTAGGAGTTATAAAAATGAATCAATACACAATGTGGCCTGGAGCTTACAGTTTCGATATTAAAGTTTTTTTAAACTGGTGCAAAGAACAAGCGGATATTTTGCTCGAACAAATTGAACGCGCTGAAAAAGCTATATCAAAATTATAAACAAATTGCATGCGCAAATTTTTCTCCGACAAGATGGTTATACCAGCGACCATCTTCTGTCGTGAATAATTGTTGCCAATGGCTTTTCGGTGTCCCGTCTAAAGAATATGAAGGATTACACATCATCAAATGATGAGTGTTCGTATCATAGCGTAGTGGAAAAAAATCCTCCATTTGCATAAAACTTGGCAATTTATCACTTGCAAATTCAAATCCAAAAAGGCACGAATTTATACGATTTAACCTTTGCTCATAAGAACGACCACCTTCGTCATTATCATTTGAAACCTCCGGCCCCGGAGCATATTCTCGCCAATATTTAAACCAATTTGACCAACGTTTTACTTCTTCTATATTATCAGCAGAAACCAGTGCAGTACCTGCAGTTAGCCCCATCTGCTTATATCTTTCAAAATCAACAGAACTTTTTTCTCCCACAAAACTTACGGAATTACTGCCGGAGCGCCGCCTGATTTCATATAAAATATACTGCATTTGTCCGTATTCAGGCAACCTGCCAACACCTGTATAATTAGTACAATCATATCCGCCTATATGTTTTGCGGAGTCAACGAAAATTGCCTCAAATCCCAAATTTATAAGCTTTACGTGCTCATTAATATACAATTCTACATGCTCAGGATTTGCCCACCTAAAATTTTCATCTTCTTCGTTAAAACGTGCAACTTTTATTTGATCCTCAGAAATAACAGTTCTAAAACCTGTTTTTATCCCTCTAAAATGTGCCAAATCATTAAAAGCTCTAATTTGTTCTTCCGGTGATGTTTTAGAAGAAATGGAAAAGTCAATTATATTATTGCTATATCCGGAGTTTAATTTAATTCCATAAATTGAATTTTCTTCCCATGGTAATTTATTATAACCATCACCAAAAATATTAGGAAAAATCTGCGAAAGTACCACACAATTTGCCCAGCTTTTTGCCGAAGGAGGAATTGCACTTAACAATTTAATAGAGCTAATTATACCCGCTGAACATTTGTCCTTTTTCATCTGAGCTATAGCTCTATTATTTATTTCTATATAATTTGCACATCGCCCCCAATTATCGCCATAATCAGGAGTTTCCACATTCTCAGGAAAATACCTACAAAAGGAATCACACTCACACAATGTAACTATTGCTTCTATAGCGTGTTTCAAACTCCTTGATAAAAGCTCAACCGGCAAAATATTAGCCACCCATTGTTTTTTAGAGCAAAAAACACCTCTATAAGCTCTTTTTTGAGTCCAAGCATCATAATGCAATTTTGGACTATATCCATATGCCAATAACAACTTATTTACAGGTATTTCCTTATTAAAAACTTCTTTTTTAGGAAAATATTGTTCCGTAATACTTTGTAAGATTTCGATTATTTTTTCATCAATTTTTTTACTTATTTTTCTCATAAAAAAACTATATTCTCAAAACAAATTTAAAACATTCAACTTTTCTACTAAACAAATTAATAATTTCAGTCAATTGTAAATTTTGAACAATTTTTCTTTACAAAGTGTTATAAATCAAAAAAATTGGGCATATGTAATGTATACCCTTAAGGATATTTACACATGGCGATTAATGCAATCTCCGGCAACTATCTGGGGGGAATTTCATACACTCGGATAGACAGCGAACACGAAGAAATTAAAAGATTACTCCTTGCTCTGGGACTAGAGGTCACAGGGCAAAAAAGCGTGGACAAAGCACGCCTAAGCCAAGCGCAACTAGAAAAAGAAATCGAAGCAACTCAAAAAGCAACGGAAGATGAAAAAAGTAAAGCAAAAGAAAAAACTGGCGAAGAAGAAATATCCACTGAATTTGGAGTAATACTAAAATACCTTAATATCAGAGAAACTGAAAACGTACAAACTGATTACAGAAATGCAATTAATGAATTAAGAACAAGATTTTTAACTGAAACGGACCAAGCAGAACTTACATATTTACGAAACCTAAAGCTAAAGCTTGATGTAGTAATGCAAGGTTTAGGCTATTCTACCCAAGTAATTGGGGCCTCAGAAATGACAGGAGCCAGTGCTTTAGGTGAAATGAACAAAGTTATGATGCTATCAGGGACAGGGCTAAATGCATCAGGAAAGTAGTTATGCAATATAAAATGTTGCTAATCTTTAAATTATAAATTATAATAAATCAGGAAAGTAATAGGAATTTTATTATGGATTTTAATAGTTATATAGTACAAGACACTAAAATCTCTCTTTCTATGCCTTTATTAGGCTTTGAGACCTGCCATCTACCCCAAAAACCAAAGCATAGCAGGAGTTTCAAACGTTTTGCGTTCACTTTGGCGGAAACCCTTATTACTTTAACTATTATTGGTGTTATTGCTGCTTTAACTGTTCCTAATTTGTTAAATAAATATACTAAGCATACTTATGTTGTTGGTCTTAAAAAAGCTTACTCTCAACTTCAACATGCTGTTAAAATGATTCCCATTACAGAAGGGTGCTCTGCCGGTGACTTCGACTGCGCTGGCATGTTTCAGGGGTATGGAAAAGCTACAAATATTGATGGAATGGTTTTTGGAGGAAATATGGGTACGAAACAAGCGTATTTGTTTTCAAAACAATTTAAAATTAAAAAATTATGTTTAGATACTACCGAACCTGAATGTGCATTCATCAGTAAAATTATTCCAAATTATGATTCTGGTTTTGTTACTCTTGACGGGCTAGAATTCGCTTATGGAACAGGTTCTAGCTTTGGTATAGATATAAACGGCGAGAAAGGTCCAAATAAGAGTGGAAGAGATATTTTTTATTTTGACATTGCAGAAGAAGATAGATATGGAATTCCAGCAGGAACAATTCTACCTTCTGGTAGTAAGTTGATTTCAGATTATAATGGTGGCGACGGAGGATGGGATACTGGCTACTGGAGCTTAAATTCCTGCTCTGCTACAAACTTAGGACGGGCATGCACTGGTCGCGTTCTCGAAGAAAATGCAATGAATTATTAGTTTTTTTGTTGCGAAATATTAACCATTCAAACAATGTTATTAATTTATGTTTGAAAAAATTTATCTTTGGGGTATGATTATAATACAGACTAGCAAAGACGAAGTAGAATGAGAGAAAAATCTTCATTCTATAGTTTTTGCAACGAAAGATTAAAGATTATAGTATAAAAATATAAAGAAGGTGAAAAAATGGGTATAAAAGGTAAAGTTGACAGAATGGTAGTTCTAGCTTGTGAAGACTGCAAAAGAAGAAACTACACAACTACAAAAAACAAAAAAACTTTGAAAGAAAGAATGGAACTTAGCAAATACTGTCCTTTCTGCAAAAAACACACTAACCACAAAGAAACAAAATAGTTTAAAGAGTTTAGAGCCTCTTTTTGAGGCTCATAGGCGTCCTTAGTTCAGTTGGTAGAACGTCGGTCTCCAAAACCGGATGTCGAGGGTTCGAGTCCTTCAGGGCGCGATTTACTAAAATGAGGCAATTATGGGAATACAAGAAATTAAAATCGGTTTAGAAACATACTTCAAAGGCGTTAGAGCTGAATGGGGTAAAATTACTTGGCCTACTAAACAACAAGTTGGTCGTGAAACCTTGGCTGTAATTCTCATAGTTTTTGCTTTCACTTTATTCATTCTTCTTTTGGATCTCGTGTTCAAAGGATTTTTCAATCTTATCAAATTAGGTTAATACGTAAAACGGGAAAGAATAATGGCTGAAAAAAAACAAAAATCAACCGAAGTGGAAGAACTTTTAAACGAAAAAGATGCTGAATTAAAAGCTCAAAAAGAAAAAGCTTCACAAAAAAGATGGTACATCGTTCACACATACTCCGGACACGAAAACAAGGTAAAAGTTAACCTTGAAAAACGTATTGAGTACATGAATATGGGAGATAAAATTTTCCGTGTAGAAGTACCTCAAAAAACAGTTACAAAGGTAAAAGACGGCAAAAAACAAGACCGCGACGAAAAAATCTTTCCGGGTTATGTTTTGGTCGAAATGATTATGGATGACGATAGCTGGTATGTTGTAAGACACACCGCAGGCGTTACAAAATTCGTAGGCTCTGCAAAACGTCCTATCGCAGCAAAAGACAGCGAAATTAAAAAAATCATCCACAGAACTCAAGGTCAGACAGTTAAAATTGAACTTGACGTTAAAGTTGGCGACAAAGTCAGAATCGTTTCAGGTCCTTTCGCAGACTTTATCGGTGATATTACAGAAGTTTATCCTGATAAATCAAAAATCAGAGCAAATGTTTCTATATTTGGACGTGAAACACCTGTGGAACTTGAATACAAACAAATTCAAAAAGTATAAATTATTTATTAGCAAAGTGGCAGGTTTCCTAATTTAAGCCGAAGAAAACCGCTATGACCACGAAAGGAGAATAAAATGGCAAAAAAAGTCGTAGGTAAAATTAAACTACAAATTCAAGCCGGTAAGGCTAACCCATCACCACCGGTAGGTCCTGCATTGGGTCAACATGGTGTAAACATTATGGATTTCTGTAAGCAATTTAACGCTAAAACAGAATCTCAAGCAGGTTACATTATTCCTGTAGTTATTGATGTTTATGAAGACAGAAGTTTTTCATTCATCACAAAATCACCACCAGCTGCTGTATTGATTAAAAAAGCTCTTAATCTTCAAAGCGCATCAGCTGCACCAAACAAAACAAAAGTTGGACAAATCACTCAAGCTCAACTTGAAGAAATTGCTAAAACTAAAATGGAAGACCTTAACGCAACCACTTTAGAAGCAGCAGTTGAAATGATTAAAGGCACATGCCGTTCAATGGGTGTAACAGTAGCAGAATAATAATTAATGGGAGGCGCTTAGAGTGCCGTTAAAACCATAAAGGAGAAATTAATGAGTAAACTAACAAAAAAACAACAAAAAATAAATGAAATGCTTGAAGGCATGGTTCAACCAACCAACGCTAAAGAAGCCTTGTCTAAACTTCAAGAAATTTCAAAAGCTGTTTCTAAATTTAACGAAACAGTTGAATGCCATATGAGATTAGGTATTGAAGTTAAACACGCAGACCAACAAATTCGTTCAACAGTTGTACTTCCAGCTGGTTTGGGTAAAGATGTAAGAGTTTGTGTTATCGCTAAAGGTGCAAAAGCAACTGAAGCTAAAGAAGCAGGTGCTGAAGAAGCAGGTGCTGAAGAAATTATCGAAAAAATCGCAGGCGGTTGGTTCGAGTTTGATACCTTAATTGCGACACCTGATTGTATGGGTATGCTCGGTAAATTAGGTCGTGTTTTGGGTCCTAAAGGTTTAATGCCAAACCCTAAAACAGGAACTGTTACTCTTGACGTTGCAAAAGCAGTTAAAGACGCAAAAGCAGGTAAAGTTGAATTCCGTGCAGACAAACAAGGGATGATTCACGTTCCTATCGGAAAAGCTGATTTCAAACATGAAGATTTAATTACTAACTTTGCAACTCTTGCAGATGCAGTTATTAAAGCGAAACCGGCTTCTGCAAAAGGTGTTTATATCAAGTCTGTATTCTTGACAACAACAATGGGACCAAGCATCAAACTTGATAACAAAACAGTTGCAGCTGAAGTTAAAGAATACTTAGGTGCATAATCCAATATTTAAATAGAATTAAGAGCCACGCAAAATGCGTGGCTCTTTTTTATTTTACTAATTTTATCGGCTATTTAACTGATTACAAAGCATAAAATCAATAATACAATTAGAAAACAGGATTATTGATTTTATGAAAAAAGAATGTAAAGCTTTTACTCTTGCGGAAACTCTTATTACTTTAACCATTATTGGTGTTATTGCGGCTTTAACTATTCCAAATTTATATTCAAAATATCAAAAACAGCAATTATATGCTGGCGCTGTAAAAGCACAAAATATTTTTAGTACTTGGATACAAAAAGAATTAATTCGTGAAGGCTGTTCTTCTGGTGATTTTGAATGTGCACCAGAAATAGGAATAGGGGTAAACTCATATACAAGTGCACAAAAACACTGGATGTTCATAACCTATTGGCAAACCGGATTCAAATTAACTGCAAATAAAGAGTTTCAAAAACGTTTTGGAGTGGTAGAAGAAGTATGGCCAAATAGTTTGAAAAATAAATATAAATATCAAGTATATAAAATAGAAAATGGGAAAAAAGTTGTAGATAATTATGGACATCCCACCAAAGATTGGTTTATTAACTATATAACAAAAGATGGAATGATGTGGGGAGTTGAGACTTCTAGTAGTTTTATGGTTGAAAATAAGCAAATTTTCAACGCCGTTATAAGAGTAGACACTAATGGTCCACGAAAAGGTCCAAATATTTCTGGTTTAGATGTTGTTTATTTTATCATGTATCCTATAGATTATGGAAATTACAAAAAAGGAGTTTTGTATCCATTAAAAAATGATTCAGAAACTGCTAAAAGATTACCTCAATGTTCAAAAAGAAATGTTAACGCAGGTTGTACGTCAAAAATGTTGTTAGAAAAAAAGATTACATATTACTAAAATACAACATTTGGTTGATACAAGAACAACCAAAATGTAGGATTATATTTGTATATTAGGGATACAGGGGGTTATTGTGAACAAAGTGTCAGGATTTGCACTTATAACAGGTATAATACTTATTTTAGCCATACAAAAAATAGAAGCAGGCACAATTGGGATAATAATTCAACCAATTGCATTTCTAATTGTTTGCGGAGGCACTTTTTGCGCATCTTTAGTAAATTTTGGACCCAATGTAGTAAAAAACGCAATATTATCTGCTATAAATATTTTTTCAAAAGAACAAGACAACTCCAAACAAACAATCGAAGATATTATTGAAATAGCTTATTATGCGAGAAGAAATGGGCTATTTTCTCTTGAGCAAGTTATTGATGAAATTCAAGATCCATTTTTAAGGCGAGGAGTTCAATTGTGCATAGATATTAACAATCCCCAGCTTATTCACGATATTTTAGAAAGAGAAATAACATATGACGAAGAACAAGAACTAATAAATTCACGAGTTTTTGAAGCGATAGGAGGATATGCACCTACTTTTGGTATTGTTGGTGCAGTTATGGGATTGATACAAGTTATGAGCAATATGCATGAAATAGAAATTCTAGCCAAAGGAATTGCAACCGCTTTTGTTGCTACTCTTTATGGAGTTGGGTTTGCAAACTTAATATTTTTACCAATAGCAGGAAACCTTAAACAACGACTCAGAGAAAAGGTTTTGCTAAAAGAAGTTATTCTTCAAGGATTAATTTCAATTCAGATGCAAGAAAATCCTGCAATTATAGAAGAAAAACTATTGTCATACATTAAATACCACAACAAAAATCATTCACTTGAGGTTCAAAGATACATCTAATGAGAAACGATTACTATTCAAACTCAAAAGACTATATAAATCGCTGGGTTGTTTCATACGCTGATTTTGTAACAATGTTATTAGCATTGTTTATAGTAATGTATGCAATATCAATGAATGATACAAAAACATTAAAAGAAGCCTTAAAAAAAACATTCAATATTGAACAACAAATACAAGAAAAAATACAGACTCCCGATAAAAATGAAGAATTATATAAAACCCTAAAAGAAAAATTTGAAAATGATACATCATTAAGTGTAGTTAAAGAGAATAGAGGTACAATAATTCGTATAAATGATACAATGCTTTTTGATGAAGGTTCTGCTATAATAAAATCGGAGGCAAAGTATACTCTTAAAAAAATAACCTCCGAACTCGAAAACCTTGAAAATCCAATAATCATAGAAGGGCACACAGATTCAACACCAATCCAAACGCCACTATATCCGTCAAATTGGGAACTGTCAACCGCAAGGGCAACAAATATAATAAAATTCCTTACAGAAAACGAGTTGATCGCACCTAAAAGACTTTCGGCAGTAGGATATGGTGAATATATGCCAATTTCAGATAACAATACACCGTCTGGTAGAGCAAAAAACAGACGAGTTGATATAATCGTACTAAGCAGTAAATAGTTGGAGAAAAAAAATGGCAAAACCAAACCAACCAAAAGATATAAAACCACAATCAGAGGAAAAAAACTCAGCAGCTCCCGTAAATAGCAGCATGGGCAGAATTATTGCAATTAATATGATTACAACCATATTGATTTGCGCAATCGTTTTCGTAGCAAATTCAATAACAACACAAAAGTTATTGACACAAATTAATAACATATCTCTTTCTTCAAATGAAGGAGAACAAGATGACTCCGTAGGAGAAGAACTTGATAGAGGACTAATCGTTGATATGGGTGAATTCACAATGAACCTCTCAGACATAAATCCCAGAAGATATTTAAAAGTTAATGTCGCTTTAGAGGTAACTAAAACAGAGACTGATAAAGCCGCATTTGAAGCTGCAAAAGCACCTGTTGCTTCAGGCGGGCACGGGCATGGTAGTGAACCCGCACCTATAGACCCAATGAAGTCAATCGAAGAAGAAATGAATCAATTTAAACCCGCTATCAGAGATGCTATTATTTCAACACTATCCAGCAAAACATCTGATGAATTGGCAACAATCCCCGGTAAAGAACTTGCTAAAGAACAGATTGCCGCTTCTGTAGATGCAATTTTTAATGGCGAAAGAGAAGTTATGAGAGTAAGCTTCGGACAATTTATAATGCAATAAAAGGTAGATTCTTTTGGAAGAAAATAATATTAACATAGATATACAGGAAACATTACAAAATCTATCTGCGTTATCGCTCGATGACGAAGCACTTTATCTTGCTCAAGATGATGAAGAAGAGGATTTTAAGAAAGGCTACAAACTTTATAACTTCCGCAGACCTGATAAATTTTCAAAAGACCATCTTAGAGGGCTTCAAGATACTCACAGAGAATTTTCCAGACAGTTATCAATGACATTAACTGCTTATTTAAGAATGCCCCTTGAAATAAATGTAGTTTCAGTTGATCAATTAACATACGATGAATTTATTCGGTCAATGCCATCCCCTATTACAATTGGGGTTTTTGAGCTAGCACCATTACCAGGACAAGCCTTAATGGGAATTAGTTTTGAAGTCTTATCCAGTGTGGTAGACCGTATGTTAGGAGGTGTAGGTGTTAGCGAAAAGAAAAACAGAGAATTGACAGACATAGAAGAATCTTTAGCTCAAAAAGTTATAGAAAGGACTGTTAAAACTTTAGAGTCAGCTTGGCAACACATTTTGCCCGTTCAAGGTAAAATCGTCGGGCTTGATAACAATTTTTCAATGATACAAATTGCTACTCCAGGTGAAATCGTTGCTCTAATCACTTTAGAAGTACAGGTCGGAGGAAAACATTTTGGGTTAATAAGCTTGTGCTTTCCTTACCCTACGTTGGAAAACACATTACCTCAATTAACAACACAGCACATATATCAGTCAAAAGGCTTAATTGCAACAAGCGAAGAACGGCAACAAATGATTGGCAAATTGAATACAACAACTGTTGATATCAAAGTTATATTGGGAGAAGCCGAAGCAGAAGTCCAAGACTTGATTGATTTAAAAGTTGGAGATGTTATAAAATTAAATAGTAAGGTCGTTGATAACTTAATTATGGAAGTAAACGAGAAAAAGAAATTTTTTGTTCGTCCGGGAACAATTAAAAATAAATTATCTGTAAAAATAACAGACAGATACAATGAAACAGACAATATTTTAAAGGCTTATATATAGGGGGACAAGATGTTTGACGATGAAATTAACATAAACAACAATGAAGAAATGCCTTTTCAGCAATCCAATGAAGTTGAAAATATCGCTAATTTTGAACAACCAGAAGAAGATTACTCAGACCCTGTAACCGTTCAACCTGTTCAATTTGCGGCTTTTGACGCAAATTCTCAAACATCCGGAGAAGAAAATCAAAACCTTGATTTACTTATGGACGTTAAACTCCAATTGACCGTTGAACTTGGTCGCTGTGAATTACCCATTAAAAAAGTTCTTGAACTCACTCGCGGCTCTATTGTTGAATTAGATAAAGTTGCAGGTGAACCTGTAGAACTTTATGCAAATGGAAAACACGTTGCAAATGGCGAAGTTGTTGTTATTGATGACAACTTTGGTTTGAGAATAACAAGTATTTCAGAACCTGAAGAAAGAATGAAAAGCTTGCAATAACACTTTACCAAAACTTTAATTTAATCCTTTTTTATACTACAATTTAGACATTAGAAGTATAAAAAAGGATTATTTATTATGAGTACTACTGAAAAATATATTGTTAAACCTGAATTCATAAAACAAGCCGAATTTATTGCGCGCGGCACTGAGGTTTTACCTGATGGAGTAATAGGCTTAGCTACAAAACTACAAAAATCAAAAGAAAATAATAAACCACTAAGAGTAAAGCTTGGAATGGACCCGACAAGACCTGATCTACACCTTGGTCACACTGTCGTAATGAGAAAATTAAGAGAATTTCAAAAACTTGGTCATCAAATTATATTAATCGTAGGTGGAGCTACGGCAATGATAGGGGACCCATCCGGAAAATCTGAAACTCGCCCCAGTCTTACTAAAGAACAAGTTGAATACAACGCAAAAACATATTTTGAACAAATGTCAAAAGTTGTTGATATTGAAAAAGCTGAAATTGTAAATAATGCTGATTGGTTACACAAAATGCAGTTAACTGATTTGCTAAAACTAGCATCTAATGTAACTGTTGCTCAAATGATGACCCGCGATGATTTTAAAAAACGCTATGATGAAGCTAAACCAATTTCAATTCACGAATTTTTCTACCCACTTATGCAAGCATATGATTCCGTAGAAATTGATGCTGATATTGAGCTTGGTGGAACAGATCAACGATTCAATATTTTATTAGGCAGAGATATTCAAGCTGCTTATGGTAAAAAAGATTGTCAATTTGCCATGTTATTACCGCTACTTGAAGGTACTGACGGCGTTATCAAAATGTCTAAATCTTATCCTGAACACTGTATATCTATCACAGAAAACCCTAAAAATATGTACGGAAAACTAATGTCTATTCCTGATAATTTAATAACTCGTTATTTTATGCTTTTAACCGATATATCCACGGAAGAATTAGAAGATATAGAAGAACGCATCAAAACAGAAAACCCACGTGATATTAAAATGAAACTTGCTTACACCATAACAAAAGAATACCATGGTGAAGAAATTGCTAATCAAGCACAACAAGAATTTATTAATGTTGTCCAAAACAAAGGTATACCTAGTGATATTCCAACATATGAGCTTCACTCCGAAACTGCTATAACAGATTTACTTGTAAATATTAAATTCACAGACTCAAAAGGCGAAGCGAAACGTCTAATTCAACAAGGTGCCGTAAAATACCAAAATGAAAAAATTACAGAAATAAATACTATAATCTCAGATGAAGGAATTTTGCAAGCAGGAAAAAGAAAGTTCATAAAAATAATAAAAAATAGTTAAAAATCTTTTTTAAAATAGTAAAACGGAAAATATGCCCAAAAATTCCACTTTTTAAGTGCTATATTTAAAATTTAGAAGCATTTAAGAAGGAATGGAAAAAATGATGATTAACAAAACACAAATAAAATCATTTAAGAGGTTACTGCACATAGAAACCGAGGCACAATTTTTACTCAAGCAAGATTTTTTAATACTTTTGCTATCTTATTATGATTATTATTGCAATATTAGTGATGAGCCTTTAATAATCGGAATAAATATTGAGTCCGGTCTTTTAATGCTTAAGCCAAATTTACAAAATGAAAAAGAACAAATTTCACAAATAGAAGATTATTTAAATACACATCTCAACAAACACTCAAACAAGAAAATAACACTTACTTTTAACGACCAAATATACATAAATATTTTACTTAATTACAACAAACCTAAAAACATAATTGTCAAAGCTTACAATAAAAAAGGAGAATTAATAAAGAAATTCACATCCATTTATAAACTACCAAATCACAATTTAAATCTATCACCGATTTTCAGAACTAAATATTACAAATGCAATCTTGTTAAAAGAAATAAAAACATAATCACAAAAGTTTTAGTTACTTTTATCAAATATTTGATAATAAATGAAGAAATAAGAAAACGAAAAGACATAAAATGTAATACAAAACTACTAATTGAAAAAACTTGCGAATGTTTTCTTCCTATACTCCAAAGTGAAAATATAAAACTTGATTTTAAAACCATTGATATTAATTTAGATTTTAACTCTTCAATATTCTGTAGAATTATATTCACAATCTTGCATCAAGCAATAATATATAGCTCAAATAATTGCAAAATTGAAATTCTCTCATTTATAGAAAATCAAAAATTTATTGTTGCTTTTACCCCCAATACGCATAAGCTATGTACCCCACATATTTCTTGTCCAAGTATTATAAACCAAACACTACAAGAAACTAACAGTGAATTAGCTTACCAATTAAATTTTAAAGGCGAAACAAACTTCGTATTTTCTACGCCTTACGAGAATATTCATTCTTAAGTAAAACAATACAAATTATTATACAAATAATTGCAGACACAACCCAAAAACCAATTGCGCCTTGCCATTGCAACTTATCAACAACAATACCCGTGCCTACCGAAGATATAACAGCACCTAAATAACCAAAAACTCCGGTAAAACCTGTTGCCGCAGATGCAACCTTTTTTGAACTTGCCTCAATAGCACATAATCCACCAATTAACATTTGCGGACCACCGGTAAAAAATCCTATTGCGGCAGCGCAAACAAAATCTAACCAATGCATTGACTGTGGAGTTAAATATAACCCCAATATACTTAGAACAACACCAACCAAATAAATAATATTTACAGGCGCCCTTTTCCCTCCAAAAACAGTATCTGAAATTGTACCAGAAGCTAACACACCCACAATACCGGCCCCTGCCAACACACTAAGCTTTGACGAAGCTAACGCTAAAGTATTTCCCTTATCCTCAACCAAATATTTAACAAGCCAATCTTCTGTTCCATATCGAATTACATAAACAAAAACATAAGAGATTGCTAACAACCACATTATTTTATTACAAAGGATACTTTCCTTATAAACTTGGAAATAACTTCTGTTATCCTCTTCCTCCTCACAATTTTCACTAATGGTTCCTTTATATTTTTCAATATCAGGCAACCCAACTGTTTGCGGCCTATCTCTAAGTCTTTCATATAACCAAATAGCGCACAAAATACTCAAAACAGACGGAACAAAAAATGCCCCCTGCCAACCAAACTCTTGAATAGCCCAACTGGAAAGCAAAACGCTTATCATAATGCCAAACTGGTGAGAAGTTGACCACAATGCCCATACTCGCCCTCTTTCAGGATTGGAATACCAATAAGAAAGGGTTTTTGCGATAGGTGGAAATCCTCCTGATTGGAACCAACCATTTGCACCCCAGAAAAACACTAATAACCATAACAAAATTGTTGCTGACGGCAAACCAAAGAATGTAAACTCCCCAGGGGTGATAAACATAGCACTCGCCATAAACAACAAATTAGATACAGCTGACATTAAAAGAGCTGTCGGCAAAAACTTTCTAACATCAGAACGGTCAGCTAGTATACCGTTTATAAACTTGCCAAATCCATAAGTAAAATATAAAGACGCGCCTAAAATACCCAACTCAGTATTAGAATACCCCAATGCTGACGAGAATTCAGGCATAGCCACCGCCAAATTCTTTTTAATAAAGTGGAATACTATATAACCAATAAAACAGGAATAAAACATTCTCCAACGAAAATGTTTATATTTTTCTTTAATCTCCTTTTCATCTTTTATCGGTTCAATATAAGCAGGCTCTTTAAAAAAATTCAAAAATAACATCTAATTCCCTCTCAAACGGTACACTTAAGTACAAGTATTTTCCACTAATATAATTCTATCACAAAAATATTTAATTATTTATCTTCTTTTACTCCCGGAAATTCAGATGAACCGGTTCTTATTTTAGTTATAAAATACTGAACCTTAGGAATAATTGTAGAAAGGAATAATGCTGCAACACCCAATCCTGCACCTACGTTAATCGCATTTCTTACAATATTCATTTTATTAATTTTAAGTAGTGTTTCCGGTGTAATTTCATTCAAATTGTTTTTTCTTGCATACTCTAATACAACATTTACATAGTCATCTATATTAGAGCGTAAAGCTTCTATTTTTTGATTGCTTATAAATTTATATGCATCTGTCGCTTCTCCATTAAAGGCATCTTTTACAACTTGCTTGATTAACTTTGGAGAAGAGACAACGCTATCACTCAACACATCTTTAACTTGTTGTTTCGTCAAAAGCTTACCAACTATATCATGCCCTAAATCGGATAAATTTCTTTCCGGTTGTAAAGTTGCCATTTCTCTGGCTTTTTTAATTAAATTCTCGTTTCCTTGTAAAACTTTCTCTACATCTTGCAATGCAACAACATCACCCTTTGCAAAATTAATTTTGGCCAAATTCTCTTCTACAAATTTAGAATTAGAACCCAACAATAATTTGTTAACATCGTCCATATTCATTGACAATTTTTCATTGGTAGCTTTTTTAATAATTTCTTTAACAAGCAAATTATGAGTATTCATCGCCGCAACAGGATTTAAAGATGATAATTTCCCGCCAAAGCCATCTCTTTTACTTAAAAATTTCATAACATCATCTTTGCATCTTAAATAAAAATAAATAGACGCTGCATCCCTAAATAAAATTTCAATTCGCTCATCTTTGTTTCTGGCATTATATGTTCTACCTGTCAAAACACCAACATCTGTCGACAAAAGTTTCCATATATCATCATTCTCTAACTTATCAGTTATCGCAGCTAATGAACTTAACGACAATTTACCAAAAGAAGGCTTCTTCGCAGATGTTTTGTTTAAAAAACTCTCCATAGATACACCCATAGCTTTTGTTTTTACTAAAGGTTTTTCTGCATTTTGAACTTCAACCTTATCTTTACTTTCTTGTTTTTTTCCTTTTAAAACAGCTCTTGTTATCTTTTGATTAACTTTTGGCACGACAAAGCCCAAAATACTTGCCGCTGCGACAACAGCAAAAGCAATTTTCGCAAACTTAAAACCAATCAAAAACTTACGAGCTTTTTCTGCATTTTTATCTCGTAACATATTTTCAAAAGGCTGTCTAACTGCATCCTTTGACAAAGAAAAATCCGGATTAGCCACTCCAAAAAATTTCTGTCCTATTTTATTTCCCAGACTATTAAAAGCCTTTACGCCTCCCAGCCAAAAAACAGCGCCAACAGATTCTTCACAAAGACGCTCACGAGCTTCTGTATAACCACCACGTTTATATGCTTGATAAGTTCTTCCGCCCGTAACTGTCGACTCTAGTAAAACAACCGGCAATAAGACACCCGCCTTATTCATGTGGGTTACAAACTTTCTCATTTTACTTGGTTGTATTAAATATTTTTGTACGTTATTAATTGGCATACTTTTATTTTGGGTATAATTCTACATGCATTTTAAGTCGCTGAAGATTGTATTTTGCTAATCTTCAGTGTTTTTTTAACAATATTTTACAATATTATCTATTCTATGGTTTAATTCTATCCATCAAACGAGGAAACGGAATGGTTTCTCTAACGTGATGCAAACCACATAGCCAAGAAACTGTCCGTTCTATCCCCAAACCAAATCCGGCGTGCTCACAAGAACCATATTTTCTTAAATCCAAATACCATTCAAAAACACTTTGTTCTAAACCTTGTTCTTTCATTTTTTCCAAGAGTTTAGAAATATCTTCTTCACGCTGTCCGCCGCCAATAATCTCACCATAACCTTCAGGAGCAATCATATCAACGCAAAGGGCAAGCTTCGGATTTTCCGGATCTTGTTTCATATAAAAAGCTTTCACATCGCGTGGATAACGATGAATCATAACAGGTCTGTCAAATTCTTCAGAAATAAGAGTTTCTTCATCTCCGCCAAAATCTTCACCCCAAGGAGTATCATTACCCTTTCTATGCAAAATTTCAATGGCTTCATCATAAGTAATTCTTGGAAACGGACGCTTAATATTTTCCAATTTAGCAATATCTCTTTCTAATAATTCCAATTCTGCTCTGTTGTGTTCAAGGACCTGTTGCACTATGTATTCGACCATTTCCTCTGCCAAATCCATATCATCTTGCAAATTAAAGAAAGCTACTTCCGGCTCTACCATCCAAAACTCTGTTAAATGACGACGGGTTTTAGATTTTTCAGCCCTAAATGTCGGACCAAAACAATATACTTTACCCAATGCCATGGCTGCAGCCTCCATGTATAATTGACCGCTTTGAGTCAAATAAGCCTTATCATCAAAATAAGTTGTCTCAAATAAATTAGTAGTCCCCTCACACGCATTCGGTGTAAATATTGGAGCATCAACCAAATGAAATTTTTTATTATCAAAGAAATCTCTAATAGATTTTATAATTCTGTGACGAACTGTTAGGATAGCTTTTTGACGAAGTGAGCGTAGCCACAAATGACGATGCTCCATCAAGAAATGGTTCCCATGTTCTTTTGGTGTTATAGGATAATCTACACTGTCAAAAATAACTCTAACATCCTTAACATCAATTTCATAACCGATTTTAGAACGATCGTGTTTTTTAACCGTTCCTACTATTTCAACAGTAGATTCTTGTGAAATTTTATCAGCCAAAGCAAAAACTTCATCTGAAACATTCCCCTTGAACACAACTGCTTGAATTTCAGCTGTCCCGTCTCTTAACTGCAAAAAGTGCAACTTACCGCTTGAACGTTTATTATACAACCAAGCCTGTAGTGTTATTTCTTGTCCTTCATATTTTTTTATATCTTCTATCCATATTTTCATAACAAACTCCTCAAACTAAATCAAAAATCGGGCATTAATTATGCCCGATAAAACTATGCTCCAATAATTTCATTAATTTCGGCAACCATTTGTTCAGGATCAACGCCATGAACTTTTGCTCCAGCCTCTAAATTTTCAAATCTGGCCGCAGCACAGCCAATACATCCCAATCCGTATTTAGCAAATACAGGTAATGCTTCCGGATATTTTTGAACAATTTCAATAATACTCATTTCTTTAGTAACTTTTTCTGACATAACATAATCCTTTCTTATGTTGATTTTTTTAAAATTATCATTAACATGGTAGTATGATTATACAATAAATTTTACCCCATGCCAAGATGAAAAGATATTTTTTGGAAGGTCTCAAAATGATTAATTTAAGAAACATTTTTAATAAGGACACAACTGTAATAGGTCTAACCTCATTAGGTCTGGCGAAAGAATTAAAAAACAATACACAAGTTCCTAACATCAAAAAAAACACCAACTACCAAAACCCTTCAATAAAACTTAACTTTACTCAAAAAAGACAAACAGATGCACTAGACTGTCTTTTTGATAAAAACACAACCATTAATTACAAAAACGGTAAAATTATTGGTTAAAATTATCGTTATTTTTCATAAGCTTTTCAAAATCTGAAGGCTTGATGCTTTGAATAAAGGACTTAAATTCTTCTGCCTCTTCGGCATCCTTTTCAGCGTTGCTGGAAATTGCCCCACTAGCCAAAACAGCAGCAGAAACATATATAGGGGCATCTACTCTTATAGAAACAGCAATAGCATCTGACGGACGAGCATCAATTTCTATTTCTTTACCTTCTTCATCTTTTAAAAATATTGTTGCAAAATAAGTATCTTCATCAACATCGCTAATTTCTATTCTGTCAACTTCATATCCTGCTTTTTCAACGACTTGAATTATAAGGTCGTGTGTCATAGGACGTTGAACCTTAAGATTTTCTATTTTTCTGATAATTGCACTTGCCTCCGCAGAACCAATCCAAATAGGAAGCGCCTTTCTGTTATCCAAATCGTGCAAAACAACAATTGGAGAACCTGTTCTCGTATCTAACGCTATACCCATAACTTTCATTTCTAACATTGGCAATTCCTCTAATTTCTATCTTATAGTACATTATAATACAAAAAAATATTTAATCTCTTGATTAAAAAATGTTTGTTTTTTAGGCGGATTTTTGCAAGTGCGCCGTGTCACGAAGTGACCCAGCACGTCCCGCGCAGTGGCTTGTGTGAGCGCAATTTTGCGTAAGCAAAATGAAAGCGAAACGTCTAAAGCCACGAGCTGCAAATAATCCAAGACAGCGGATTTTTGCAAGTGCGCCCCTTTTCAACCAGCCGACTTAAAGAGCTAAAGTTCATCGGATTAGGATTCATTTTTGGGGCCGCCGCCCCTCTTCAACCAGCCGACTTAAAGAGCTAAAGTTCATCGGATTAGGATTCATTTTTAAATAGGGGCTTGA
>JAZTXF010000016.1:0-6611 GCA_045636305.1 Candidatus Gastranaerophilaceae bacterium
AATATCAGACGCATTTTTTAATTCTTTTATTAACTCATCTGTTATACTGCTCATTGACAATCCCCCTTTTCTTGACTATAATTATTATAGTATATCCTGTCGAAAAATACAAGGAGCTGTTTTTATGTTTTCTAAAGACTCCCTAAAAGAAATACAGCTTATCAAACAAAATGACCGTCAGAAAATAACTCTGACGGAAGATTCTGATGGTAAAAAATATCTTCTAAAGGAAATTGACGGAGATAAAAGAGAAATATATAAGGTATTACAGAAAATCATCCACAAGGGCATTCCAAAGATATACTACGTTGGTTTTGAAGATAAGACAATTGTGGTGGAAGAATACATACAAGGAGAGCTTTTAAGTCACAAAATAGAACAGAATAAAATAATCAGTAAGAAGCAGATTGTTTCTATCTCTAAACAGATATTATCTGTTCTTTCAAAACTGCATGAAAATCAACTGATTCACAAAGATATTAAGCCGGATAATATTTTAATTGACGAAGCAGGTCAATCGTGGCTGATTGATTATGACATTGCTCGCATTTACAGACAAGATATTAGAAAAGATACAGAGACCATGGGCACCTTTGGGTATGCACCCATTGAACAGTTTGGTATGCTCCCCACAGATTTTAAAACAGATATCTATGCCTTTGGTATGACCCTAAAAACACTTTTACATGCTGTTGGTGTCAAAGGTTACTTCCAGAGAATAGCGGATAAATGTACAAAGCTTGACCCATCACAACGTTATCAAAGTGCAGATGCCGTTAAAAAAGCCATTATAATGGGTTCTGTAAAATATCCATTATGTGCTTGTGTTATAGCGGTTCTGTTAATCGTATTTTTAATCAGCAGATTTTTGATGTTCCCTACTAATAATGAAGATGTAAATATAGAAACAACATCAGCGCCAAACTCAGTTGAACCAACAGCAAGTCCCGATTCAGAGAAAGAAATTCATACACAGACAAACAAACCAACAGCAGAACCTACAACAGAACCTACAACAGAACCTATCAAAACTGAACCTGTAGAAACAAATTTTGAAGGTACGTTTTATGGTTTTGATTTTGGTGTAAATGAAACAACATACAGAAAATATGGTTCCTTTTCTGATGTTTGTGTCTTTACACTTGATACACCAAGAGAGCATATTATCTTTGTAGATGATATGACGAAGAAAGGGAAACTGAAGTTAGGCGAAAACCAAACGGTGATTGATGCAGAAATGACTTTGGCAGATGGTGTACTTTCTGTCAATCTAAAAGATTCTAAAGGTCACAGTTTTAGTCATCAATTTCAGTATAGCGGTCAGTATGAATATGAGAAAAGCTATCAAACAAATATAAGAAAAAACGCAGATATCATCTGTCATGATTTTGACACAGACGGCGGTACAGAACTAATCATTGGTTTAAATGAAGGCAGTATCGGTGTTATAGAAGATATGTTTTATAATAACTTTAATTACTGCATGGCGTGGTGTATTGATTATGATGAAAACAGCGGTTTTACATTATGTGATGGTGATATGTTTTCTAAAGGGTATGCTTTTTGGATTAACAGCCGAACCAACAGACTCAATATCAGTTGGGAGGATTTTGGTGACATAACCGGCTATCGTTTGGTTGATGGAAAAATAGAGGGCGTATATTAAAATTAGACTCTGAGTCCAAGACTTTCTATGTAATGAAATGTATAATTACATAGAAAGTCTTTTTTTTATTTAAATGTGATAGAGCCGTTTACATTCATATGCCGGTGTTATATAGTAAAACAAAAAAATAAAGGAGCAGGGATATGTTATATACCATTAGAAACATGTTTGCGTTTCATACAAATGAAAATCTATCAATCGTTAGTGAAAACGGTTGTTTTGGTATTCAGAACAGGCAAGATAATTCTTTTATAATTCCGCTTGAATATGATAACATTTTTCTGTACGGAGAGAATTTATTTGTTCTCTATCAAAAAGGTAAAATCGGTGCTGTTAGAATAGAACCAAATGAAAATGAAACAGCCTTTAATGTGATTGTGGTTGCAGAATGTCAATATGATACCCTATCTAATGCAGGCCATGATTTGTTTTTTAATTGTGATAGTGGCATCAGATATTATAATGCGGTTACAAAAAAGATTCGTGATTTTATTGACGTGAATATAGATGAATACCCCTGCCTTTACTGCAAAGACGAAACACATCAATATATTCTTTATGGTGAACTAGGTGAAGAAATATATAAAAAAGAATATACATCATACAGCGAATCATGTTTCACTTGTTGTGGAATGACAGAGCAAGGACCTGTGTTTTATGATGCAAGATACAGCACCTATTTATATCCTAAGAATGGCTTCTATAAAGTGTATAATGGGATTTTTAATCACCCCATTATAATTAACCATCAAAACATTTTAAACATAACAGAGGATGAAAATGGGCTTGGTATGATTGATTCTCGTGGAAATGTAACGATAGAAAATAACTATGATTCTCTCGATATAGAGCTTACAATCACAGCCGTAAAAGGAACTAAAAAAGAGCAAAAAATAATCCCTTTTCAAAGGTTTAACTTCGAAAAAGGGATAATATCTTAAATGTATCACACATAGAAGAAGCTGGTTATATTACTTGCTTTCATTATCGTTTAAATGCTCAAGGGCAAATTCACAACATTGAATCACAAGCTGATTAAAAGAAATGCCCTGCTCGTTTGCAAGTTTGCTGATTTTTTCAATTAAATCATCCGGCATTCTTACCGTTCTGTTTGAACTTGTGGGCTTTTTAATAATAAATTCCATAGATGACACCTCCATATAACATAATTGTAACTGATTTTATTATGCAAAGATATAGTCAAAATATGAATTAAAAAGTAGTTGCAAACGGTTGCAAGTCGAAAGACTATGTGATATAATATTGACATGGGATAATAGGAAATAAAATTTGGGGGGATTTTTATGAGTGAGAAACAATGCAGATTTTGTGGTGGGGAGCTTGAACCTACCTCTGTTGGTTTTGTTTGCGGTGAATGTGGAAAAAAGGCTGATTGTACAGCAGAAGAAAATGTAAAAAATTTTGAAGCGGCAACGGAATACTCTAATGCTTATGAAGAAATAAGGGAAAAAATAGTTTTTATTTTTGTCCTGATTTTAATTGGGGCAATAGCCATAACATCTATTAATTATGGTGGTAGTGTAATATCTACTATAAGTGTAAAAAAAATATTGAGAAACAATGGGTATATAAAAGAAGCGTATAAAGTTGAAAAAATAATTGACTTGCATGAGGATACAAAAGGTTTGCCGTCAGACGATAAAAATAAACTAGTGTTATTAAATAACAATGGAAATTATGGATATTGTGTTGTTAATACTGAAAATAAAAACCTTACGGTTCCTGTGTTTAGATATACACCTCTCAATGTAGTTCAGCAACAAATTTGGAGAATGGATAAGGAAACAAATATAAAATGTATTGAACTTTTTAAAAATTATGTCGAACAACACGGCGTAAACTGTATGGAAACAAAAACATATGCTGAATCGTATTTGCAAAGAATAACAGATTTCAATATTATATCTGTTAATGTAGCGCAAAATATCATAAGCAATTCTACTATGCGCATATTCCCTGACATAAAGAGCAACGACGAAGTTGTGGTTTTGTTTGCGAAAAATAGCGCTGTTCCTTTGTATTACACAACAGAATCTTCTACGATGGTCTATAATTGGCAACACATATTTGACGAAAGTGTCTATAAGGTTTGGAAGGCAAGCACTGACAGGCAAACGCAGAGTATAATGGCAGCTATGCATGGAGAGCCATATAGGCTTAAAGAAGTTTGGGCAGTTGTTGACAGTGACTTTAACGAGGTTGGTACCTATGATAGTCTGGATTCAGTCAAGAAACATTTAAATGTACAATAAAAATTTATATGGATTGGTTGTGCAAAAGCACAATTAAAATAAAACTGTAATGCTTTTATAGGAGATAATACAAATGAAAAAAACATCTTTAATTTTAGCAACGATTTTATTATTTGGCTTAATGGCAGGAACATTAACAGGATGCAGTAGTAAATATTGTTCCGTGTCAGGGTGTCCTGCTGAAAGTGCGCAAGGTTCTAACTATTGTTACTCGCATAAATGTGTGAATTTCAGTTGTAAAAACAAAGGTGCTTTAAATGGTTCTCGCTCATATTGTATGGAATGCGTTGAAAGAGCACAATAAAGAAAGGAGATACATATGAAAATACTTGGAGCGATAATCTATGTTATGGGTTTTTTAGGAATTGGGTTTATAATTACAGAGACGAATATTGATTTAGGTGGCAGTTTTGGAGGGATATTATTTATATTTATATGGTTAGCGTTAACCATGGGAATCGGGACGGCACTCATGAAAGCCGGAGACAATAAGCAAAAATAAAAAAATATATAACATTAGGAGGAAAAAATTATGTCAAATCAACCATTATTAATGCAGGGAGAAGAATTAGTTTTTCAAATGGTAGCATCCTTTTCAGAGGGCAAAGCTTTTAGAGACGGAGATTTGTTTTTAACGAATCAAAGATTGATTTGGAAAAAAGCAAGTAGTCTTAAAGCCGGCTTTAAAGGTGGTCTTATTATGGGATTGATATCTGCTTCCGGTCAAAATACTTATTCAATTCCTTTAAACACCATACAGGCGATAGGTCCATGGAAAAAGAACGGTATTGAATTTTTAACAACAGATGGGAAAACCTATAAAATGAATTTAAGTGAATCAACATCTCTTTTAGGTGCTGCTGGCGTAGGTACAATAAAAAATTCTGAGGATAAAAGAAATGCTGTTATAGCTCATATTCAAGGTGCATTGTCGGGAAATAATTAAGGAGGAAGATTTATGGTTTGCCCTAAATGTGGAAATGATATGGGAACCGCTATGTATTGCAATAACTGCAACACATACCCATTTAAAGAGAAAGAGCCTTTTGAATGGAAAAAAACATTTAAGATTACGGGAATTGCTATAGGTTGCTTCGTAATATTCATGGGTATTCTCGTAGGTATTATTGAGCTTGGTGAAAAACGGGAATATAACGAAAAGATAAATGCCCAGTATGAGGAGATATATCAGGAGTTTTTAGATGGGGAGTATTATTCAGCTTTAATTGGTATAGATGAATTTCAGAAAAGCAGAGATCATGAAAATCAAACCCTGTCTAAAAAGTATAGTGACTTGTATCAACAGATAGAAGAAAAAATATATGGTAATATATTTTCGTCAACAGATGCTACAGAAATTGAAACCTTTTGCAGGAATTATATTGAATATTTCCCAAACGGCGCTCATATAACAGAAGTTAACAAAAAATATTCAGAAATACTTAATACTCTTGCACCCATAGAAATTAAAGAAGCAATACAAAATATATCTAATGGTGAGTATTTAGAAGCAGATCGGATTTTAAATAGTATTGTTAATAATGACAAAATATCTAAAGAGTATATAGATGAAGCTCAAAGCATTAAAGATAGTATTTCTGAAATAGTTGCCTATGAAACTCCCATACGAGCGAGTATACAAGAGTTATTAACAAATGCCACTAACTATAGCAATAGAAAAGTCATATTAACAACTGATGTTATTGTTGTAGGTGTTGACAGAGAAAGGCAAATGTTAATTACAAGTCCTGTATCAAGTGATTCTGCTTTGGGATACGATTATTCATTTTCTCTTGAAATATATTACGGAAATATGTCAAATCAATCCCGATGGGGCTCTCTATCATCAAATGACAAGGTGAAATTAAACTATGTAGATGGAAGATTTAAAATTTATGCAAATCGCAATAATAGCGGATACATAGATGCAAAAAGCATAAGCTGATTATCACCATCATAATAGATAGGTTATTTTTAGTCTGTCTATTAAAAGAAGTCAAATATGTTGGTAAGGCTTGTAAAGCAGACAATCTCTGTCCATCATGTGGAGCTAACGCAGTAAAACCTGCACAGTAATAAAGAAGGTTACGGAAAAAACAAATTCCGTAACCTTCTTTATTTGTATATACAAACACTTATTTATTTTTCCAAACGATATACAGCCATAGAAAGACTATCATATGCTTTGTGAAGCAGAGGTAAAACATCAAAATATTTCTTGGGATAATATTCGTAGATGGTATCTTCTAAAGTTTTGATTGTCTCCTTTGCAAAAAGGATATCACCAACAAACGGTTTTTGTTTTACATTATTTCCTGTTCTCATTTTAATTCCTCCAGTATTTAATAGTATTTATTTTCAAAAACACTTTCTGAAAGATTTTATAAATTGGATAGTTAGTTATATGGATTTTTGTTCAATTTGGTCGAGAATTCATTTTTCAAACCTCAGAAAGTGTTCTGCTTTATTAGTTGACTATACAGATAACTACATCATAAATCAGTGATTGAATTACCATCTACTGTAATCGCAAAATCCCCAATGTCATCATATATCTTGCTGAGGATATCATATAGCGCATCCAAATCATATTTTTCTTCATTGACAGGTAGATTTTCTTTTATAGTGTTTAATCTCCTCACAACTCTTTCTATACCGGCTTCAATATTTTT
>JAZTXF010000017.1:0-1691 GCA_045636305.1 Candidatus Gastranaerophilaceae bacterium
TCGTAAATTATTTACTTAACTTCCCGTTCAACTTTGTACGAGAAGTTACTTCTAAACTTTCTTGGGGGAAATATAAAAATAAATCAAGGATTAGTTTAATAACTAACTTGTCTTGTCCTTGATTTATTTTTTATTTGTTTATAATAATTTTTGTAAATAAAGCTTGTCTTTATTTGTTATTATTTTTATTAACAATTATAATATTCAATTGTATTTTGGCTTATGTGAAAGGAGTTTTATATATGAAAGTCAAAAAATACAAACATTTATCTTTTGAAGATAGATGTGTTATTGAAGAATTTTTAAATCATAAATTAAATTTTACTAAAATTGCTAATCGTCTTGGAAAAGATAGAACTACCATTTCTAAAGAAGTTCTAAATCATAGATTCTTAAGAGGCACTGCTTCTGATAAAAGACCTTGTTGTTTTGAATCTAAACCACCTTACGTTTGTAATGCTTGTGATAATTTTAATCATTGTAAGAAACAAAAATATTCTTACAATGCTCATATTGCTTACAACGAATACAAACAAACTTTAATATCTCAAAGAGAACATTTAAATATTACTAAAGAACAAATTGCTTCTATTAATGATATTATTTCTCCTTTGATGATTTACAAAAATCATTCTGTAAATCAAGTTTATATTTCTCATCCTGAATTATTACCTTTTTCTAAAACTACTTTTTATAAATATATTGATTTAGGTATCTTAAATGTTAGAAATATTGATTTACAACGTAAAGTTAAATGGAAATTAAAGAAAGAATATGATTACCATAAAGAAAAAGTTGATACATCTATTAGAGTTAGTCGTTTTTATTCCGATTTTAAAGATTATCTTGAATATCATCCCAATTGTTCCATTGTTGAAATGGATACGGTTATCGGTACTCAAGGTGGTAAAGGTGGTAATTGTTTCTTAACACTTCTATTTAGACAATTTAACTTTATGCTTATCTATTTAATGCCTTATAAAAAATCTGTTTATGTTACTGAAATATTTAACCATTTGAAACAAATTTTTGGTGTTAATGAATTCAAAAGATTATTTGAAGTGATTCTTACTGATAATGGAACAGAATTTGCTGATCCTGAAAGTATTGAAATTGATTTTAATACTGGTGAAAAACTATGTTCAGTATTTTTCTGTGACCCAAATTGCTCTTGGCAAAAAGGTTCTTTAGAGAAGAATCACGAATTCATCCGTTATATTCTTCCAAAAGGTACTTCTTTTGCATCAATTACACAAGAAGATTGCTTTAAAATTTCATCACATATCAATTCTGTGCCAAGATTATCTTTAAACAACATTTCACCTTATGATTATGCTTTATCTTTTATTGGTAAAAATAATATTGATAAATTAAATATAAAAAAGATCGATTATGACGACATCGATCTTTCATATAGATTATTAAAAAAATAATCTAATCAAAAAACACAAAATTCAAGCCAAAATACATAACTTATTTTTTCAAAATATGCGGGAAGTTAAATCTATTCAAAATTTTTTTTCAAACTTCTCGTTCCTTTTGAATGCAATAATTTTGCTCAAATCACTATAAATTCTATCATTTTTTCTTATTTTTGCAAGTGTTTTATCAAAAAAGTCCCCATAAAATGGGAACTTTCTAATAAAAACTACTTTTTTCATTAACCGAGAAGTTTTCTCTTAATTTAACGA
>JAZTXF010000018.1:0-2670 GCA_045636305.1 Candidatus Gastranaerophilaceae bacterium
AATGGTTTCAGGTACAATGGGACTCCGCCGAAGTGAAACACTAGGGGTAAGATGGTCGAGAATAGACTGGGAATCTAAAAGCCTTCTACTTGATACAAAAGTCATTGAGAAGAAAATCAATGGCAAAAAGGTTCCTGTCCCAGTCGAAGTTATGAAGAACAAATCAAGTAAACGAACTATGGCAATTCCCGACATGGCATACGAACTGCTGAAAGAGCAAAAAACTCGGCAGGAAATATACAAAGAAATGTTTGAAAAAAACTATAACCACGAATTTGATGACTATGTATGTGTCGACCCGATGGGCAATTTGCTTAAACCAAACTATATAACCGAGCACTTTGGAAAACTGCTCGAAAAAATTGGTATGAGACACATCAGATTCCATGACCTGCGTCATTCTGTGGCAAGCTTGCTGTTAAACAACGGCGTACCGCTTACACATGTATCAGATTATCTTGGACATGCTGATATTAAGGTAACCGCCAATACATACGGTCATCTTGATAAGGCATCCAAGACAATCAGTGCAAATGTAATAAATAGTGTGTTAAAAACAACCGCATAAGACACCTTGAAGTTCGGGGTGTCTTTAATCATAGAAAGGGAAGATTTTATGGAAGAAAAACAGTATATGAGCGGTTGCCAATTACGGCAATATCTGCACATATCAACACGCAAGTTTAAGTTCCTTATGGACCATAAATTGATACCGCATATTAATACAGGACGCGCAACACATAAGTATCTGGTACTTAAAGAGGATGCCGAGAAATTCCTTGTAAGGCTGGGGACTGATCAAGAGCTAATCGCCAAACTTAAAGGTCAGTTCCCACACGAAGGAGAACGACATCCCAAACCCTTCTTCGTAGCATCCGAAGAAAACTGCACCGCCTTCCGCTATTGGCTTGAAAAGAGATGGGCAGAGTTGCCTGATGCTCTGCCCACTCTAACAGCCGCACAAATATCGGGACATAATGCACAAAGAATACGAGAACTTATAAAAGAGAATATCCTGCACGGAGTTATAGTAAATGCAACACAGTATATAGCAAAAACAGAATTCATATCATACCTGTCAACACCTGAAAAACTTGCAATACCTAAAACAGAAGCATATAGAGATTTAATACGAGAATTTAAGAAAAGACAATGCAGAGAACGAGAAAATGAAATCCGCCGACAAAAAAGAAAAATGGCAAGAGAATTAAACTAACTTTGAAAACACAGAGGGTGAAACTGAGCAGAATTGCTTGGTTTCACCCTCTTTTTTGCGTTTGTGAGATTTCCTTCGTTGACTTATGCATCTTTTTGTGATACTGTTTGTGTCAAGGAGGTGATGGGATGGCAAAGTTTATATTAGAAGATATTATATACGGCGACAAGTACGGCATAGAAAGTGCTGTGTTTTTAGAAGTATTAAATTTAGTGGAACAAAAAGTTGATGCCAAGAAAATATGACAACAACTGAATATGATTTATGTCAAGCACGCACTGCTTGTAGCAAAGAAAATGCACGATGAAGGCGATTGTATTTCGGATGATGAAATTACAATCGCCTTTTAATATGCAACAAACAAAACATAATTTATCGTTAATATTGACAATCCTTTTCGGAGATAATATGGAAAAACACAAGTAAATGGTAGAATAAATATAAGGAAAGGATGATCAATATGAAAAAAATCACTAATGAACTAATTCAAAAATTTAAAACTTATCTTATTAATGAAGAAAAATCTTCGGCAACGCTTGAAAAGTATATTAGAGATGTTATTGCATTTATGCAGTGGTTAAATGATAGAGCGGTTGAAAAGACTGTTGTCATGGAGTATAAGCAAAATTTGATTGAAAGCTACGCTCCTGCAAGTGCGAATTCTATGCTTTCATCAATAAATAGTTTCTTTGGATATATGGAATGGTATGATTGCAAGGTGAAGACATTTAAAATCCAAAAGCAAATATTTGCTAACAAGGATAAGGAATTGACTAAAGTGGAATATGAAAGACTTCTTATGGCTGCGAAGAGTAAGCGAAATAAAAAGCTTTATATGCTGATGCAAACGATATGTAGTACCGGCATAAGAGTCTCAGAACTACGATACATTACCACTGAAGCAGTTCGAAAAGGAGAAGCGGTTATAAACTGTAAAGGAAAAATGAGAATAGTAATATTGCCGAAGCAACTTTGTGGGATGCTTGCATCATACATCAAAGAGCACAAAGTACTATCAGGCTCAGTATTTGTGACTAAAAATGGAAAACCATTAGACCGCAGTAATATATGGAAACTGATGAAAGATTTATGTGAAAGTGCAGGCGTGTCAAAGGACAAAGTGTTTCCTCATAACTTAAGACATCTGTTTGCCAGAACATATTACTCATTGGAGAAAGATGTAGTAAGGCTTGCAGATATTCTTGGTCATTCGAGCGTAAACACAACAAGAATATATACAATGGAAACAGGGGAACAACACAGAATTCAAATCCAAAGGTTAGGACTCCTTCGATGCTGAAAATAAAAAAACCACATAATTCGTATTATGTGGTTAAACAATCTCATTGTTACATATGGAAACAAGAAAATTATATCACAAAACGCATGTATTGTCAATGAATTACGGTAAATTTGATGACCTTTGTTAAAATTCGTTAAAACGCACAAATTAA
>JAZTXF010000019.1:0-2717 GCA_045636305.1 Candidatus Gastranaerophilaceae bacterium
CTTGATTGGCAAAGAGAAAAATGGGGCAAGGGATTTGCTTCTAAATATATAAAATTCGGCGAAAAAATCATGGTGAAATGTGCGGACGAAATAATTGTTTTAAGTGAAAGTGCTCGTGAGTATTTCAAAGAAACATATAATCGTGACACTGTACTTATTCATAACGGAATAGATAAGCCTAATAAAAAAGATGCAGATGAAATTACAAAAATATACGGAATTTCAAAAAATGATTATATTTGCATCGTATCACGACTTACTGCTGAAAAGGGTGTTCATTATCTTATTGATGCGTATAACAGTATTAAAACAAACAAAAAACTTGTTATCGCAGGCGATACAAGCGATACAGATGAATATGTTGAAATGTTAAAGCAAAAGGCATCCGGAAATCCTGATATTATATTTACGGGATTTATTTCGGGAGATGTATTAACCGAAATATATAGCAATGCTTATGTAGTTACTCTTCCATCAGACATTGAAGGCATGTCTCTTAGTCTTTTAGAGGCTTTAGCGTATGGTAATGCGGTTTTATGCTCAGATATTCCTGAAAACACATTGGTTACAGAAAACAAAGCATTGCACTTTAAAAAGAGTAATGTGGAAGATTTGGCGAATAAACTGCAAGCAATGTGCGATGACGAAGAAATCGTTAAGAATCTTAAAAATGGTGTTGATGAATTTATACTTAGTAAATACAACTGGAATGATGTTGCAAGTTCGACATACGAACTATATAAAAAAGTACTCACAAAATAAATGAAAGGTAGCTTATGTTATGAAAGGATATACACTTACTACGAAAACAAAGAAAAACATAAGAGTGTTGAAGCTCTTTTTGATAAGCCTGATTTTTGTTTCGATAGCAGCGTCTATTGCAATAATTGGCTGTAATTATATTGGGAATCGTAATTTTAAAGAAACCTTTTATAGTGTAAGCAGCCTTAAGGTGAACAACAAGGTAAGAATTGTTCAGATTTCCGACTTGCATAATTGCTTGTATGGAAAGGATAATATCAAATTGATTGATAGAGTCCGAAAATTAAAACCGGATTTGATAATTTATACCGGTGACATAGTTGATTCAAAAGCAAAATCAAATGACAGAGTAATAAGTTTATGCAAAGAACTTGCAGATGTTGCTCCTTCATATTACATATATGGCAACAACGAAGTGGAAATGTATTATGACATTCCTCTGACGCAGGAATCCCTTGATAAGAAGTTTGGATTTAACGATAATAACCGACAGCCTGACAAACTTTTGGAAATTACAGACGATCTTACAAAAAAACTTGAAGCTTCAGGAGTAAAAGTACTTAAAAACAAAATAGACACTATAACAGTTGGCACAACCGATGTGGATATATATGGTGTGCTGACATCAAATCCGTCATCCTTCTGGTCATACGCAGGGGAAAGCTTTGATGAATATATGTATTCAAATGAAAGTCATTTGAAAATCACCGCAATTCACGAGCCGTTGGTATTTGAAGAATATACCCCCGACTCATGGGGTGATTTAGTGCTTGTAGGACATAATCATGGTGGCACAGTTAAAATACCAATGATTGGTCCTTTATATACACATGACGGAGGCTTATTGCCGGAGCGAAGCGGTCATTACGTTTGTGGAAGATATGAGGTTCAGGGAAGACCTCTTATTATAAGTTCGGGACTTGAAAATAAAAATGTTTTCAGAATCAACAATCAGCCTGAACTTGTGATTGTTGATATAAATAAATTTTAATGCCGGAAAGGAGTGTATGATAAATGATTTCTTCTCTTTTGCAAAAACTACCGCTTGCAGTAGTAGGACTATTACTTGTTGTATCAGCTTTGACAATATACTTTCGTTCGAAGAATGTTACAAAAAGTGAATTCTTCAAGATATTCAAAAGCACACGTTTAGTAAGTGTGTGGATATTGATTTTTGTGATTGCTGTTTCGGGCATATTTGGAATTTTTAATCATATAAAAGCAAAACACTCTGTTACGGCAGTTGTGGCACTTAATTATTCAGAGGCATCCCAGGCTCAGAATTCCAACGGCACAAGATATAATATGGCAGAAATAATATGTGATGAGGTTGTGGAAAAAGCTATCGAAATGGGTGCTTTTGAAAATGTAACCGTAAAACAGCTTAAGAATTGCTTATGTGTTTATCCTTATGTTCAGGGTGATGTGAATGATAAGGCGAATTATCATATTTCTACTGAGTTTGTTGTAGAATATCACGCTTCAAAGCACACGGATCATCTTGATGCTGAAAATGTAATTACCTTGATAACAAGTGCCTATAAAGAATACTACATAGAAAAATACACGGATAATTTCAGTCTTACAAGCAAAGAGGACAAACCTGATTATAGTACAATGGAATATATGGACATTGTAACTTATTTCAATAAAGAAACAACTGCTGTTTTAAACTATCTTTACGGATTGGCTGAAAAAGGACCGAGTTTTGTTACAAAAAACAATACTACATTTCACGCAATTGCACAAAAGGTACATCAATTTAAAGAAACACAAATAGATCAAAATCTTAAATCCTTGGTTTTGCAACATGGAGTTGTAAGAGATAAGGATAGCTACATCGAAAGGCTTTCCTACCAAAACAAAAATACAGATTTCGACAGGCAAAGAAATAAAGCATCATTCGATATTTGCAATCAGGCAATTGATATGTATTCCGAGGAAATGACAAGAGT
>JAZTXF010000020.1:0-2302 GCA_045636305.1 Candidatus Gastranaerophilaceae bacterium
AGATAGTATTCCGGCGGCTATAAATAATATTTGTGCTGATACAATTCCGACTGACAGTGCAACGTTGATGCAGTATAGAATTGATAAATTTAATCAATCATCTGAAAATATGGTAAAATTTTTATCACTTTTTGAAAATATTAAATCTAAGGCATATTATGATAATGTTGCGAAATGTTATAGCATAGGATTAGGTTTCTGTTACAGAAAGGACGGAACCAGAATAAAAGCCAATGACCGCATAAAAAATGAAGAAGATTTGTTTGGAATGTGGGAATTTTATGCGGACAAACATTATCTTCCGCAAATGTTGAAATATTTTAAATTAGAAACTCTGACAGAAGAAGAAAAAATAGCCATAACAAGTTTGATGTTTAATTGTGGTCCGGGGATTATCGGTTCTACAAACGGATATAGGCCATCTTCTTTTACAAAAGCCTTTAATAAATGGAAAGAAACAGGAGATGAACAAAGTTTGAATATTGCTTGTGAGTGTATAAAAGCGAGGAATAAATCCCGAGGCAAGATTGTTCCTGCACTCACTAAACGAAGAAAAATTGAAGAGGAATTAATTCGTGGAAATATTTTGATTGATAAAGAGCAAGCTACTTTGCAAGGTAAAGCTTTTCTTAATTTAGATTCCGTCGTTGTAGGAGCTTTTTATAGTGTTGGTAAATTTCCAAATGACATGAATTTGTTGATGGAAAAGGTTTCTGCAGTTGATGGTAAAACTTATAGCGATACTTTGCGTGTGGCATTTCCTGTTTCGGCAGTGCTTAATCAAAAGAAATACAGAAAATAATGTGATTATTTAAACAAATAAAAACGAGGTGTTTGAAAAAAACACCTCGCTCCTATCTCAAGATTCTTTATGAAAAAACAATAAAGAATGTTACCAGTAAGCATATACATAACCAAATGTATATAATGCGTTTAGATTTCTCTTTTTCTGACAGTTCTGTTTTATCGTAATAGGCAATCCCCTTTTAAAAATCCGACAAAACTATATAATTCTCCTACTTTGGTTTGCATAAATAGCTAAATTTAAAATAGGTTCCTGTTGATTGTTTCCCTTATTTTGAGGAATATCAACTTGCTGTTGCTTGGGATTTTTGCTAATCGGATTTTCTCTTGTTTTATTAAATTCATCAATAAATTTGATGGCTCTGTCAAAGCTGTTTCTATCTCCAAATAAGCTTTCATTATAAGATAAATTTAAAGAGTGTTCGTTATCCTTGAAAGTGATGTTAAGAGGTCTTCCCCCACAATTGTCTCTTAAATATTCCATTTCTCCATTGACCAAAATTTTAAACAGATGTAGAGAATGTCGCTGTTGTTCAGCTTTAGTTTGAGGTCTTTCATTTAGAGCTTTTTCCAATTTTTGTATTGCTGTTTCCGAGACATTTCCGTTATCTCTAATATCTTGTAGTGCATATCTCATGATAGCTTCTCGGTTATGTTCGTCACAAAGTTGCATACATACCGTTAAACCTGCTGCCATAGAAGCAGCTTCTGTAAGCATCATTCGAGCATAACCTTCTTTGTTGTCTTGTACATCTTTATATTTTTCTTCGGGAGATGGTTTTGTCTTTTCTTCTTTTATCGAGGGAACTGCGAGACCTGAACGAGAATTATCAATTTTATTAGGAGCAACTTTTTCGGCTTCTATTCTTTGGTTTCCGTGTAAAAATTCGTGAACAATAATATTTGATAAGTATATTGTACTATTTTCTACTCCAAGTTCACTTTTTATTCCTCTTATGAAGTCTTCGTTTATATAAATTTCTCCTCGCGCATTCCTCGGATTTTTATCGTTACTAATTGCGGATATAAGACCACAGTGGCCACCCTTAACTCTACCTCTGTTACCTATATAAATATCTTCAATAGTAAAATTATTTTCAGTTGTTTTTTCGCCATACTTGGCACCGGTAACGATGGAACTGCCCAAAATATTTGAAGATACTAATTTCATACAATTATTAAGAATACTATTGAGGTCTTCTGCATCTTCTCCGCAAAACTTTCTTGAGGCAAAAATAATATTCTTTTCCTCTGCGGACAAGTCCGGATATATATTTTCTCTTTGTTCCATTATGTCTTCTCTCTGACAATTTCAGATATTATTTTAACAGAAATGTACAAAAAGTAAATATAAAACAAATAAAAACGAGGTGTTTGAAAAAACACCTCGCTCCTATCTCAAGATTCTTTATGAAAAAACAATAAAGAATGTTACCAGTAAACATATACATAACCAAATGTACATAATGCGTTTGAATTTCTCTTTTTCTGACAGTTC
>JAZTXF010000021.1:0-11420 GCA_045636305.1 Candidatus Gastranaerophilaceae bacterium
GACATTGAGGAAGGCTTCACGAAATCAATTGTCGACTCCAAGGAAAGAGCAAAAGAATACAGACGTGATCATGGCATGGGAATGCATATGTAAATCTATAAAAGGAAGGTGAAATTTACTATGAAAAGAGAAAAGATGACACTCAAAGTGCCGCCTGCGGTACGAACTGAAATCAAAAATTATGTTAAGTTGCTCGGCTTCAAAAGCGAGAGTGATCTCTGCAATAAAGCTATCAATGAGTACCTTATCAAGCTGCATTATGAAGCAAACAGTGACAACATAAATAAGATTTTAGTTCAGGCTGTGGACTGTACCATAGAGCATCATGTGGATAGAGTATCGGATATGTTCTTCAAACTTGCCGTTAGCATTGAGAAACAAAACCTCATTGCCAGCGGTGAGTATGATGACTACTATGAAAGTTATATTGAAAAAGTTGCGATTGAAAATGTGCAGAAACGGCATGGAAGATTGTAATGATATAACCCTCCTGAATTAAAATGATAAAAATAATGCATAATATTTTTATCGAAATATTGACTTTTTGATAAAAACGGTGTATAATATTTTTATCAAATTATCGAGGTGGATTATGAGTGTATCAAGTAGTGCAAATATTATAAAAACACGCATTATGAATTCTCCTGACGGTTCAGTTTTTTCTACGGTTGATTTTGCTGATGTTATTGAGAATTCAAGAGTAGGCGTTATACTTTCGAGACTTGAAGAAGACGGAGTAATCAGAAGAGTTATGCGAGGCATATACGATAAGCCTGTGTATAATGACTTTCTTAAAGAATATATTGCTCCGTCTCCTTCGCTTGTGGCAGAAGCTCTTGCACGCAACTTTGGTTGGACCATTGTTCCCTGCGGAGATACTGCATTAAATATTTTAGGACTTTCAACTCAGGTCCCTGCTGCTTGGTCTTACGTGAGCGACGGAACATATAAAGAATACACTTACGATAACACTACTATTAAATTCAAGAGAACTACCAATAAGGAAATCTCAAAGTTATCATACAAGACGGCATTGGTTATTCAGGCACTCAAAGCTCTTGGTAAGGACAATATTGACGATACCATTATAAATAAACTCAAAAATGATTTAACCGATGAGGAAAAAGCTACTGCTCTACTTGAAGCAAAGGCGGCAACCTCGTGGATATACGAATTTATAAAACAAATATGCAAAGGTGATGAAAAATGATTAACATAGCAAACATAAACGAAAATGACAGAAAAGCATTGTTTCAGAATACTGCCGCTAAAATGGGTATGACTGATGCTATTATCGAGAAAGATTTTTGGGTATGCTTTATGCTTGATTATCTTTTTCATACAAGTAAATGGAAAGACAATATCGCATTTAAAGGCGGTACAAGCCTTTCAAAATCTTATGGTCTTATAGAAAGATTTTCCGAAGATATCGACTTAATTCTCGATTGGCGTGTTCTTGGTTTTGAAAAGGACGAGCCTTGGATTGAGAGGAGCAATACAAAGCAAGATATTTTCAATAAGGAGGCAAATCGCAGAACAGAAGAATTTTTGAAAGATGTGTTTATGCCCGAAACGATTAAGGATTTACAAAGTATCCTCTCTTCTCCTATTGAGTGCTACATAGAAGAAACAGATCCGCAGACTGTAGTGTTTGCATATAGCAGAAGCTTTGAAGACCGTTCAATACTTCCGGTTATACGACTTGAAATCGGCGCACTTGCAGCATGGACTCCTGCAGCAGTTAAACCAATAACACCTTATGCTGCTACACAATATCCGAAGCTTTTTAAACAGCCTACAACGGATATTTTAACAGTTCTTCCCGAAAGAACATTCTGGGAAAAGGTAACTATCCTCCATCGTGAAGCATACAGACCGGAAGATAAAACCTTCCCCGCTCGTTATTCAAGACACTATTACGATTTATACTGTATGGCAAATTCACCCGTTAAAGATGCGGCTTTTGCAAATATAGAATTGCTAGAAAAGGTTGTGCTTTTTAAAGAAAAATTCTATCGTTGCCCTTGGGCAAGATATGAAAATGCAAAAATCGGCACAATGAAACTTATGCCACCCGAAAGAAATCTGCAAGTCTTAAAAGATGACTACGAGCATATGCAGAATATGATATTTGGTGAGAAGATACCGTTTGATACAATTTTAGATGGTATTGCAATGTTGGAAAAAGAGATGAATTTTATATAACTGTCCATTAAAATGGACATACTTTATGATAATATTTATAAAGAGGGAATTATATGAAGAAGAAAATGCTTTATATGGGGTTAAGCTTGTTTGTCATCTTTCTTATAGTAGGTGTCCCATTATTAATTAATGAAAGTTATAAATCGGGATGCGGATATATAACTGTCTGGGGTGGCGAAGATGTTCTTGGATACTATGGTTCTATCCTAGGTTCTGTCATAGCTGTAGTTACACTTGCAATTACAATTATATTTTCAAGAAAACAAATCCAACGGGAAAGTTATCTATCAAACGAAAACAATAAATGGGCTAAAATTGAAAGTATTTTTGCAGATATTCTGGACGGTATAAACCCTATTCGTCCATTAAAAGAAACCATGGATAATGGTTTTACTGATCCTGCAAAAGCTACAAACATTCTTCAAAAATACCAAATGAATTGTCAAATGGCAGCAGATCAATTAAATGCTCATCTTAATATGGTGGATTATCCAAAAGTGAAGCAACTTATCGATGGAATAACAAAGGCATCCAATATATTTTTTAAAACAACTCAAGCTCAGATAAATAATTATATAAAGTTGAGAGATTTACAACACAGAAGTGTTGCTGAAAGGATGTTAAACCTTGAAAAAGATCGTCCAGGTTCTTTTGCAGAGCAAGAACTATCTGATAGTAAAATACTAATTGAAAAAACCAATAATATTATATACACAGATATTGAAAATGATTTGCGTACACTTACAACTGAAGTAGTGCGCGAATATGAAACTACATACAAAGAATTATTAAAGTGTAAAGGCGCTACATTTAAAACCATTAATTTAGAGGTGCAACAGACCGCCGATAATATGTTGAAATTTAAAGCAAAATAATGGAGGAGCAAGTTATGAATCATTTTAAAAATAATGAAAAAGCCACAAAATTAAGAGCACTTGAAATAGCAAGAGAATATATAGAAAATGATCAAGAAATTCCAAGCGATTTTTCTCGTATCCTTTTTCCACCGGAAAAGCGAGAATATGAATTAGTTTATTGGGGTAAAGAAAGTAAAGAAGAAATTTTATCTAATATTATTCCTGTTCCTTTACAAGTAGATAGAATATTCCCATCCAATGATTCCTATAGCAATGACAAATGGATTAACAAGCTTATATTTGGTGAGAATTTACAAATTTTAAAAACGCTGCTTCAAATGAAGAATGACGGCAAGCTTATAAATGAAGACGGCACTAATGGAATTAGACTAATATACATAGATCCTCCTTTTGCTACAAGGAAAGAATTTAAAGCAAGGGGTGAAGAACAAATTGCATATGCAGATAAACTGTCTGGAGCAACATTCATAGAGTTTATTCGAAAAAGACTAATATTAGCCAAAGAATTATTGTCTGATGATGGATGTATCTGTGTTCATTTAGATAATAAAATGGCGCACTATATAAAAGTAATATTGGATGAAATTTTTAATAAAAACAACTTTAGAAATGAAATTATTTGGCATTATTCTACACAAGGACGACCAGCAGACAGATTTGCTCAAAAGCACGATTAAATTTTCGTGTACGGAAAAACGCAAAATACATTTTTCAATGTAGAAGAAAGTAAAGTTGCTTATAGTCAAGATTATATAGATTCTCATTTTACAGATGTAGACGAGAATGGTAGACAATGCAGAATTAGAACAGATGCAGGGAAAACGAGAATTTATTATCCAGAAGATGGTATGATACCAAATGATGTTTGGGAAATACCATATGAAAATTCTATGTCAAAAAACAGAACGGGATATCCAACCCAAAAACCTGAGAAGTTGTTAGAAAAAATAATTAAATTTGCAACAAAGGAAGGAGATCTCGTTTTAGATTTTTTTGTTGGAAGCGGCACAACACCTGCAGTTGCGGAAAAATTGAATCGCCGTTGGATAGCTGTAGATGTAGGTAAATATGCTATTTATACTACTCAAAAAAGACTTTTACAAATCGAGGGTGTTAAACCCTTTATGCTCTATTCTGGCGGATTATACGATGCTGAAAAGTTAAATAATTTTGATAGTGAAAATTGGAAACTTTTTGCAATGCAGTTATGGAATTGTCGAGCTGTAAGAAAGACAATAAAAGGCTTGGAGTTTGATGGAGAAAAGGATAATTGCTTAGTAAAAGTGTATTCACCACAGGAACTAAAGAATAATAATTTGAAAATTTCTTACGAAACAATAAATGAAATAGATCTTATTATTGGCGGAAATGTAGGAAATGAAATATTTATCATAGCACCGCAAGGGCAATTTACTTTTGCTGAAGATGATATAGAAATAAAAGATAGAATATATCATATTCTACGTGTTCCATACTCTTTGCTCGCTAAGTTTACTGAAAACTTTACTCCGCCGAAGCAACCTCGTGATAGTGATTCTGTTAATGAAATTGTAGAGGCAGTTGGATTTGATTTTGTGCAACCTCCATATGTTGATTTTAAGATAATAAAGAATTCTTTGCAAATAAAAGAATTTAGAAGCAATAGTAGATTAAGAGGCGAACGAAAAACAGAATTAGCAATGATCTTAATAGATTATGATTATGATGGCGAAGTGTTTGATATAGATGATGTTCTTTACAATAAAGACTTATATGAAACAAACACGAAAACAAAAGAAAACAAGTTGAAAAAAACTATTAAAATTAAAACAATAAAAAGAAAAGCCATGTTCATTTTTGTTGATAATGCTGGCAATGAAAAAAGGGTGGTAATTGATGGAACAAAATAGAATTAGAATCAAAGAACAAGATTTGGTATTAAATGTTGGCAATAATGTAGATACAAGCAAATGGGATGAGAGCAAATTTGATAAATTTATTTTGACATTGACGGATGGTAGAAAATATCAGGAAGAGGCCATATATACAGCATTGCGTTTTATGTGCAGTAATCAATATGGTAGTATTAGTGACTTGGCAAAAGAAAACTATTCAAACAACTTTCACCTCAAAGAAAAATATCCTACTGAAAAAAGTTTTATGAATAAATTGAATTTTAAAAATTCATATACAGCAAACATAGATTTAGCTACAGGAACAGGGAAAAGTTGGGTTTTATATGGACTTGCTACAATAATGCTGAGTGCCGGATTTGTAGATCAGGTACTTGTCCTTGTACCAAGCATTACAATTGAGAGAGAACTAAAAAGCAAATTTGAGTTATTTGCGTCTGAAAGTAAATTAAATGATTGTTTGTCATCTGTTCCACCTAAAATTATTTTTGGCGATGAAAGTATTGTTAAAGGTTGCATTTGCGTTGAAAACAGAGATGCTATTTATAAAAATTCTCATAGTTCGATTGTAGACAGTTTGACAGGAAAAGGTGATCGAACTCTTATACTAAATGATGAGTCGCATCATATTTACTATACAGAACAAAACCAATGGAAAAATTTTATAGAAACAATTAATCCTAAGTACAACATTGGAGTTTCTGGTACATGTTATTATAAAGATAACGATTATTTTGTAGATGTAATATATCGTTATTCCTTAAAACAAGCAATAGAAGATGGATGGGTTAAAAATGTATCTTATATAGTAAAAGAAAATATGCCTAACAAAAAGGAAGAACAATGGCAAGTAATTATAAATTCTCACAATGAAATCAAAGCTAAATTAAGTTCGAAAAATATTTTGCCTATTTCCATTGTAGTTACAGAAAAAACAACTTCATGTGATGCTCTTGCTAGGAGATTTAAAACATATTTAAAAGCAACTTTAAATTTGACAGATGAAGAAGTTGATGAAAGAGTTTTGGTTGTTCATTCTAAACCAAATGCAGCAGCCGATAGAGTGAGATTGAAAGATGTGGATTCTAGTAATTCTAAAGTAGAATGGATTTTTTCTGTTTCTATGCTTACAGAAGGATGGGATGTTAAACGTGTATTTCAAATTATTCCTGATGAAGAAAGAGCATTTAATTCTAAGTTATTAATTGCACAAGTGTTAGGAAGAGGACTTCGTGTACCCTCAAACTGGAATATTTGGTTTGGAAAACCTGAAGTAATAGTTTTCAATCATGAAAAATGGGCATTGGCTGTAAAAAAACTTGTTGACGAAATACTAGAGATAGAGCGTAGAATTTCAACTAAAATCTCACAAGATTCAGATTTTCACTTTGAAATTCATAATTGTGAGTATAAAAAAGTCCCTATAGCTTCTCCACAAACAAAACAAAAGGTTGGTTTATATAATTTGTTTGATAAAGGTTATATCACTATACCGACAGTATTATCGGAAGAAAATGTAGAAATTGAGCTTTCTAATTTAAAAAATGAAAGCAAAACATGGGAAACAAAATTAACCCATAATACGATTAGCATTGAAGATATGGCATACAAAATGTGGGACAGATTTAGAGATATTCCAGACGATGATAATCAGGGGTTAGCAGAACAATATCAAAATAAATATCCAGTTGAAAAATTAGAAGAAATTATTAGATGCTCATTGGAAGAAAGTGGAAATACTGTGATTACGGATGCGTTGGCTAACAAATTTATTTCGTCAATGTCCACAGCTTGGCGTCAAGGTTCAACCTATGTAACATATAGTACAAATCCGGATAGATATTACACAATATCAACAAAAGATATGGGATGCGAATCTACCAGTGCAAGTTCATTAAAAAACAACAATACTTTATTCTGGACAGATGATACAAAAATGTATTTATCAGAGGAAGAAGTAGAGTTTTTTGATGAAATAACAGATACAAGTAATGGATATAAACAGAAAAAAGTATCTAACAAAAACATGTTTAAGACCATAACTTCGTTATGCTTTTCCAATCATGAGCCTGAGAAAAAATTTATCGATCTGTTAATAAAGAATTCTGATGTAATAACCGCATGGGTAAAGTCCCCTGCAAAAGGGTTTTATTCTATAGACTTTTCTTGGAAGAAAAATCCTCGTCATGGAGAAGCAATAAGATATGAGAAATTCAATCCTGACTTTTTACTTAAAATAAATAAAAACATAATTATTGTAGAAGTTAAAGGAGATGAAGAGATTTTATCACCTCATCCAGAAAATATTGGGAAACATATAGCTGGATGTGAGCATGTCAAATTAATCAACAAATATCTTGAAGAAGATATATATAGGTTTACTATGATAACTCCTAAAAGTTTTGATGCCTTTTTTGATAGCATTAGAAACGATACTTTTTTAAAGTTTAAGAGTGAATTGGATGTTGAGATTAATAAAGGGCAAAGTTAATAAAATAGAGAAATTTGTCTGGACTTATGAACTTTCTTGTGGTACTGTTTGTGTCGCAAGGAGGTGAAATCAAATGAAAGTGCTTGAAGAATTCTGGTATGGGAATATAAATCCAATGGAAAGACCATTTCAAAGTCAACGGAAGTTTGACAAGGCGTTTAGGCTTCTGACCAAGAATGAAGAAGAATTGCTCAAAAATCTAAATGAGCAAGAAAAAGAATTATTTGACAAGGTCAAAGCCTGTTATGACGAAATGATACAAATAACAGAATGTCAAACATTTATAAAAGGATTCAAATTAGGAGCAAGGTTCTTTATAGAATGCTTTGAGAATGATGCCGACATATTCGATGAATGAAATTCGAGTATGTCGGTATTTTTATTCCCAAAATGAAAGGATGAGATTATGAAAAAGAAGATAATATGCACGGCAATGGCAGTAACAATACTGTTGACACAAACAGCATCAGCGGCACCTTGGCAATGGCATAGAAATGAACTAATATACGATAGCGAAATAGGATTCAAAGGAAATGTAACCCTAACTTTCGCATCAGATGGCGGTAGCTTTATCAGACCAATAACAAAAATATACGGCGAGAGTATCGGTCTTGAAAACTACATCCCCACAAAATACGGATACTCATTCAAGGGATGGTTCGCTGATCCAAGAACAAAGCAAAATCAGGTAACAACATTTAAATTTACAAAGCCTGATGTGCTTTATGCAAAATGGGAAAAGAATCCCGAAGAACCTATAAATTCAAATGATGAAATCATGGCAAAAGACACCTGCTACCTTACAGATGAGGAAAATGAAATACGAAATGAAATCATAGAAGAAAATAATAAGACATACATAGAAGGATTCGGCTATGTAGCACCGAGTAAAACAAAAACAATAATAGTAGACTCAGATGGCGACATAAATAAAATGGTCGGCACAATGGAATAAAATCAAATTCAAGGGCGAATGTAACGGCAATATAGCCCTGTTATAGCATCAAACTACTGCAGGTAGGGTAAATATACCCCTCCTGCTCTTTTTGTGCCTGAAAAAGCAAAAATGCAGAAACTTTAAAAATTTATGTTTAGGGGGTTAATAAATCGTAGATTTTTATGGTTACTTATGAGAGGCAAATTTATAAATTTGCAAGTTTTTTCATAAACAGGGGTTAAAAATGGTGTTTGAAACGGCAATAGATGAAGGGACTAATATTACAATTTCGTTAAAATTTTAATTAGGGGGTTCAAAAATGCTCGTTTTTTGTACTGATATATGAGAAGACTTTTTATAAAATAAAAATTTTTGGTTGTCAAAACTCGAAAAATTCCTCTTTATATAATGGTGAGGAGATAAATAAAAATATTTGGCTCAAAACCGAAAAAAGTCCTCTTTATATAGTGGTAGAGGGATAACATTAAAAAAGTTTTTTGAAAAGGTGGTAGAAATGGCTGTAAGAAGACGATTAGATGAAGAAATAAAATTTTTTTGGTGAAAGTTGAAAAAAACTCACTATTAAGAATAGTAGGGAGATAATTTAAATAATATAAAAGTTTTTGGTACTCAAAACTAAAAAAATCTCCCTATATAAAATAGTAGAGGCATATTTAAAAAAACTTTGCTAAAAAATTAAAAAAGTTCGCTTTATATATAAGTGAGAGGGTTTTTAAAAACTAAAAAATTTGGTTGTCAAAATCAAAAAAACCTCCCTATATAGAATAGTAGAGGGATAAATTTTCAAAACAGGGTGGTAGAAATGCCTTTTTACGGATAATTAGTGAAATGCTTTTTATAAAAAACAACTGAATATCAAGCATCAGGATACATAAGCAATAATGCGAGCAAGGCTGCAAAGGCGCCAAGACCTTCCAAACGGAAGCGAGCGATAAACTTACTGCAGCGAGGCGGAATAGCAAACCGCTGTGCCAAAACCATTATTGCCGATAATGATACTCCCGTCTTGAACTCGTCACTGAATTGGACGGTCGGTCATAAGAATGAGCGAAGGTGGAATTCCTGTGAGGATTAGCTAAAATCCGTTCTGATGCTTCAAAACTCAAAATTCTAACAAGTTAGGAGGAAATTTTATGTCAAGAAAAAATAATGAACCTAAAATCACTCAGGTGATTTATTACCATTCAGGAACTAATGAGGAATTTAATCATTTCCTCAAATCAGTTGTTAAAGACTACATAAGCCAAGAGTTTGAACAACCGGAAACCGAAGTTCAGGAACCCGAGGATGATATGCAAGAAAATGACGGCAGAATTTCGTTAGATTTTTAGCTGGATATATTAAAACTTATGTGGTATTGTTTGTTGCTAAGAAAGGAGAACTATTATGAATATTATTAAGACTTGGAGAATTTGGATTTATTACAGATTGTCAAGAGATGACGACAAGGAAATGAATTCATTAAAGAATCAAAGACAAATTTTGATGGACTACATCGAGCGAAACGGACATCAGTTCGCAGGAGAATCATTTGATGATAATGTAAGCGGAATGACCTTCGAGCGAAACGGAATCGAAGAAATCTATCAAGCTGCTGCGGAGCATAGAATGGATGTCGTACTTGTAAAAGACTTATCAAGACTCGGCAGGGAGAAAATTCAGACTGCGATGTTCATCGAATACTTAAGAAGCCACAATGTCAGAGTTATAAGTGTAACCGACAATACAGACAGCTTTAACGAGGACGATGAATTCCGTATGGATATGAATCAGTTCATCAACCATATGTATGCCAGAGATGTAAGCAAGAAGGTTAGATACGGATATCGTCAGAAACAGAAGGACAAGGGCGTTTGCAATATGCCTCCTATGGGATATTACAAAGACAAGCTCAAAGACGAAATCGTAATCATGGACGAGCCTGCAGAAATCGTAAGAGAAATCTATACGATGTATCTTGACGGATTCGGATTCAAAGCCATTGCAGAAAAGCTAAATAAAGACGGAAAGAAATCACCGTCATACTATCAAAAGCTTTACAACAACAAAAATCAAGGTTACAACAAGCCGGCAATTACATTCAGGTACCTATGGGACCCAACAGCAGTAAAGCGAGTGCTTACAAACGAGTTCTACACAGGCACTCTCGTATGCCATATCGAAGAAACTGATAAGGCGAAAAAGATACGAAGAAAAGTGCCAAAGGAAGAACAGTTCAGGCATGAAAACTATGCACCTGTGATTATACCCAAGGAGGTATGGGACAAGGTTCAAAACCTTATTGAAAGCAAGAAGGAAACCAATGTCCGTGCAAGCTCTGGAAATCCTTATCACAGGTACACAGGACTTCTAAAATGCGGTGACTGCGGATGCACCTTTGTAGCAAAAATCAGGAAATGGGGCGACAAGCCTGACAGAGTTGAATATGTCTGCAACGGCTACCACCGATACAAAGGCTACTGCACATCCCACAGAGTTCAGGAAAAAGACCTAGATGCTCTTGTGTATAAAGAACTGTCAAGGCTGAAATCAAAGGCACAGGACAACTGGCTCGCTATTGAAGATGAGGTCAAAAAGTGGTTATCAAATAAAGGAAATACCGACAAGAAAATAAGGGACTACCGAGCAATGATTGAAAACCTTGAGCTTGAGCAGGAGAGTATCCTGATAGAGAGAATTAGGGATATGGATAATCGTGCTACATATGACAGAATACTTGAAAAAAGAAAGGTCGAAATAGAAAACCTTAAAACAAAAATTCAAGACATAGTGAATATGGAACAGACGGTTAAAAAGCGAAAGAAGGAAATCAAAGAAAGTATCGATATACTTGATGGAATTATAGCAGAAGGTGCAATCAGCAATGTAAACCTAAGGCTACTCATAAAAGAAATCATAGTCCTCGATATGGGGAACAACGAGCTTGCATTGGTGATAGTAATGAATGCACCATTCGGTGAGTACGGCGAGATATTTGATGATGATGGCAATGTAAC
>JAZTXF010000022.1:0-23254 GCA_045636305.1 Candidatus Gastranaerophilaceae bacterium
AGATTTTTTAATTCTGAAAAACTATTTAACTTAATATTCTCGTTTCCAAGTAATATGTGAACATCAAAATTTAAATCATTCAAATATTTAATATATCCAGGCAAACATTCTGAATGAAATCTTAAATTTGGCTCTACTAATAATATTGTCTTATTTCTACAATTAACACTTAAAGCCTCTTTGTAAATATCCATATCAGACAACATTTCAAAAATTACAGAATTATTATCTTTGTGCCTGCTATTAATATATTTTTTAACTTTAAATATAGGAATTTTTTTAAACAAATGTACATTAATTATATTGTTTCTTTCCTCTATTTTTAAAAATGGTATAAAACCAAATAATTTTATATATTTCACTTCCATTTTTAACTTCCCCTAAATATAATTTTGTATATAAAATACAACTTTCTAAAAAATAAAAAGTCCTTTTTTTTAAATCTCTTAATCAGTTTCAAATTTTGTATATCTATTTCATCCTCTTTTATTTTATTTAAATCGATTATTTTTATATAATCACCAATTTTCGATACAAATGCCCACCAATATATATAAGGAATATAAAGCTTTAAATGAAATTTAAATGAAACTAACGCAAAATTTACTAAATGACTATATTCTTTTTCTATATACCCATAATCGGTCAATACTTTTTCTAAAAATGAAAATGATTCAAAAATATCAAAAGCATTTTTATTCCTTCTTGTTGTTGCGCTATTTGCCCTTTTCCTATAAATATAGGTTAATTCAGGAAGAACCATAATACGATTAGCCTTAAATAAACACTCTTTAACACATATTTGGTCTTCACCATATTTTAAATGAGTAGCGATATATTGATTATTAAATAAATTCTTTTTAAATAATTTACCCCAAAAAATCATAAACCACTCAATTTCATACAAATGAAAATAATCTAAATCTTTTGCATTAAAAACTTTAGTATATTTCTGTTCATTATTATATATAAAATTTTCAACAGTAGGTTTATCCTCTTTTTGAGTCCAGGTATATAAACTTCCAACACAAATATCTAAATTATATTCTTCTGCTTTTAAATACATATTCAAAAGAGCATCACGAGTCAATAAATCATCTGAATCTACAAATGTTATATACTTTCCCCTTGCTAGTTCAATTCCTAATTTTCTTGCCGTATTAACTCCTCCATTGGGTTTATGAATTACTTTAAATCTCGGATCACTTTTTGCAACATCTTCACAAATTTTTCCCGAACCATCATTTGAACCATCATTAACTAAAATTACTTCAAATCTATCAAAACTCTGCATCTTTAAAGAATTTAAACATTCTTCTAAAAATACCTCAGTATTATATATCGGTATAACAACTGATATTTCAGGCATATTGTTCATATATCTATCCTTTCAGCTATTTTTTATATCTCAGTTTATTACTTTTTTATCAACTTACAAACTTCCATTTTATCCATTTTTCGCCAATCTTCAAACTTCATGACTCTGTCATCAATAGTTATATCTGCATTAGGTTTTCCAAAAAATATTTCGTCATACTGAATGCCATTTTCTTCTAACCAGTCTAGAGTAATTTTTCCAACATTCTTCAAGACTTTGCCTACATTATGCCCCTGTGTTTGCATATTTCTTGCAGTATTAATAATAATTGTATGACCATCTGCCTTTAAAGAATCGATGAATTCTTTTGCCCCCGGCTGAACTTTTACATCTGCGTACGTCTCATTTGGCTGTTTTATCGTACAAATTGTTCCATCTAAATCTATACATATTCTAAGCTTTTTTTCTTCCATTCTGCTTTATCCTTATCTGTGATTTTTACTGTATCATTTAGCAATTCAATTGCTTTTAAATAAAATACCTTTTGTCTGTCAAAATTATCCTTATGCAAAGGAATCATTGATAAAAATAACAAGCTTTCAATGAATTTAATTTCTTGAATATCAAAACCATTAGCAAGTGAATATTTATCAAAAATATCTTCTAAGACACTATAATCGTTTGTTGTAAGAATTTTGTATTGAAAATCGAAATTGTTTTCTGTTAGCTTAAATAAGCCTTGAACAATAAAATCATATAAACCAACAACACTATGTCTTAATTTCGCAATATCATAACGGGGATCTCCGTATATTGTAGCCTCTGAATTTAATCTCCCCCTTGGATCGATAAGTTTAAAAATATAATTACTTGAATCAAATAATATATTCGAGAAACAATAATCACCATGTACAATTGTTTCTGTGCCATTTTGACTTAATTTAAGAGCAAACTCTTCAATTCCTTTTTTTAATAAAGATAAGCCTCGATATTTTTGCCCATTAATAAGTTGCCATTCTCTATCTAACAATTCTTTCCAATATGGGCTTTGGTTTCTTAACTCATCAAGTCTTTCTTTTGTTTTATCAAAATATAACCATAGCAATGATTTCTGATTCGTTAAAGTTACGTGTTTTTCAAAGTACTTATGCAAATCAAATAATTTTTCTATAATATAGCGCCAATCTTCAAGATTAACCTCTCCAGACAAATATAATTCTTGCAAAGAAGGATAACCATATAATTCTTGAACTAAAGCTGCGCTTTTTTCATTTTTAGAAAAACTAATCATTCTTGGTGCAAAAATTTTTAAATCCTCTGGTAGATTTTCATACCAAAATGCTTCATCTTCTAATTTTTGTTTTTTAGTGCTTGTTTTAGTTAGCAGCCCTGTTTGAGTATCAACAGAGATTGAATTAAAACTTCTTGCACTAAAAAGGATATTTTTTGCTTTAATCAAGCCTGAAGTATGCCCTAAATCATACCAACCATTAACTAATTTAGTTCTTAGTTGATATTTTTCTTGATACATGATTAACGCTGTTGAAATTTCCTTTTTAAGCATTAATCTTGCTTTTACGCAACAGTTTAAGAGATATTTTGTATCATCGAAAGCATAGTAACCAACCAAGGCTTCTTTATCATTTATATCAATATTTTTTCTTTTATCATAAAAATACAGTCCGTTTTCGCCAGAATTATCAACTAGACACCAATTCTGTGATGTTGAGAAATCCTTTGAAGTAAATAAGATGTCGGTTTTATCATCAATACTTTGAGTTAACATTGTATCTCCCAAAATTACACGTGTTGGGAGATTTAAATCGGCTACTTGCAAGCCGTATTTCAATGATGACAAAATATTTTTTTTACTACCCAATTGAACAAGATGTATATCAAAACTTTCTGACAATACATTTTTTGTATATTCAATTAGTTTTGTATTATCCTTGCAAACAACAAGAATAAATTTATTTAATCCTTGTTCTTTTAAGTTTTGAAATTGCCACCATACGATAGGCTTACCTCTTAATGGCAACATAGCTAGTGATGAATAGAACCCCATTGGCATATTTTCATTCTTGGTCTCACCACCAAATAAAATTATGTTATTGAAGGCCTTTTTATTCATTGGCACCTCTTTCAATATATTCTTTTAATTGTTCAGGAGTGCCGACACAATCAAATTTTTTAATATCAAACACCCCTATTTTGTTTGTGAGTTTTTTTAAATGATTATAGACATTAGACATATAAAACTCACCTTTAGATAAATCGCTTTCAACAACCAAATCAATTACAGCATCCTTAAATTGTTCTAGTTCTTTAAAATAATAAACGCCAGTAATTGCGTGGTTTGAAATAACTTCTTTTTCTTTTGTTTCTATTAAATATCCATCGACATCAACCTTTGCGTAAGAATAACAAGGTCTATCAGAGTCTATTGTCAGTAATGCCCCTGATAAATCATTTTTTCTTGCATATGATATAAATTCTGAAATGTCATCTTTATTAAAGATATTATCTGAGTCAGCAAATACAATATCGTGTTGTGCATCAATATTTTTATGCGCAGCTAAAGCAGTAATTGCAGCTCCCATTGTTAATTTAGGAACGGTAACAAAATCTAAAACATATTTGTTTTTTAATTTTTCTAATTGTTCTTTTTGTTCTATTAAAAACTTTTCTTGTAGAACCAAAATAAAACGAGCTTGAATATTTGCAAAAGACCCAATAACATGTTCAATCATCATCTTATTGTTAAATTCAATAAAAGGTTTTGGAGTTTCATACCCCGCAACAGAAAAACGACTGCCAGCTCCTGCCATAGGAATAACAATATTTATCATTAATACCTCAATACAATCTTAATCAAACAAATTTTACTTGGCCTACTCCCATTGTATGACATAAAAATGCATAGTCAACATGGATAATATGGATTAACAGTTCATTAAATTTCTGCAATTGATAATCTATAATTCATATTAAGGAGATGACTATGGACATTATCAAAAGTAGGTTTGGCGAACAATTAAAAACAATTAGAAACCTTAAAGGCTTCACTCAAGAAGCTCTTGCCGAAAAAATTGGAATTAATTGGCGTCAACTTGCTAGAATTGAAGCTGGCGAAAGTTTTGTTAAATCAGATACTCTAGCAAAATTATGCACAATTTTATCCATTTCTCCATCTATTTTATTTGATTTCGAAATACAAAAACCACTATCAATGACAGGAACAGATAATAAACTGCACTTTAATGTCATAAAAACAGGTAATTTAATAAAACTTGTCGCAAAAAATGAAATTGAAAAAAATCAAATTTCTTCAACTAATAACACAAATCAAGAAGACTTTTTTAACAATAAAATGCTTTCTATCGCTCAAAAACTACAGAAAAATATTATTGTTGACGAACAAGAAAATGGTATCACAATTTCTCAGAAAACTTACACACCAAATGGTGAAATAAAAATACACGAAAAATACCAAAATAAAGAAAATTCTTTAGAACAACTTAAAGAAAAACTTTCCAAAATTGCCAACGACAATAAGAAACTAGAATACATAAATCTCGCATTTGAATCCCTATATAACAAAAAAGCTCTCGAACAATTCCAATATCTGATAAAAGGATTAGAATTAACATTAGAGTAAAACCATTACCCAAATACTATTTACACAAGTTAATACCAAGGCAATTTTTTTCCCAAAAAAAACTTTATATATAAAGAAGGGGTTTTAAAAAGGGAAAGAAAATGAATAAAGTTGATGCAATAAATCAAACTCGCAATCATGCAACATACGCACGAATCGCCGAAGCCAGTTACGATTTTGGGAAAAAAAATAAAACTGTCGGAAAAGCTATACGGAATGACGAATACACAACCTCAAAAGATAACGGTTTTCAAGGTTGCGTTTATGAACTGGGAGACACAGTAATAGTTGCATACAGAGGCTCTGACCAAGGCTCAATCTTTGACGGTAAACTTGATTGGTTTAGCAACAGCCAAATGGCAAAAAATGAAATTCCTGAACAGTACAATGATGCACTGGAATTATACCAAAAAGCTGCTTCCGACCCTAAATACAAAGACAAAAAATTTATAGTTACCGGACATTCTTTAGGCGGAAGCTTAGCTGAACTCGTATCAGGAACAACTGCGCTGGGCGAGAAAACCCCAAATGCAATTACATTTAATTCTTTCGGGACCACACCAATTGTAAATAATTCTAATGGTAGATTAAAAATTAACAACGAAAACACTAATTATTATATAAAAACTGATAAATGGATTGGCGCAGTAAGAGACCACAACGGAATGGATATCAGCTTATTTCCAAAAAGTAAAAACCCGGATGCAGGTAAAATCAGCTTTGGTAAATTTACAATTTCCGGCACAGATGCTCACTCGATAAGTCATTTTACAAAACTAAAGAACAAAGACTATACCGTAGCATATCTAACAAGAAATAACAAAGACACAAATACAACACAAGAAATTGCACAAAATAAACCTCAAAAGATTTTAACCGCAGAATCATAATAAGAACTTTCAATGATTTACTCTGCCGAGCAAAAGGTGACTAAATGTCACGTTTCGCGAGAGGGGAGAACCAAGGGTTCGATTCCGATACCGTTATGGCCTTTTTGAATATAAAAAAATTTGCCACGTCTCGGAATCGAACCAAGGACACAGGGATTTTCAGTCCCTTGCTCTACCAACTGAGCTAACGTGGCAAATTCAAATTTAATTTTCAATCTTATACAATGATATATGCTAAAGATTATAAGTCAAGAAACAAGTTAAAAGCCCCAACAAAAAGCTCAATTGCCTTTTTTTCTGCTTATAATATAATGTTTCTATGTTCGACTCATTATCAGATAGACTACAAGAAATAATCAAAAAAACTTCAGGAAATGCTCAATTGACTGAAGACAACATGTCTGATTCACTTAGAGAGATTAGACGAGCTCTATTAGAAGCTGATGTTAACTTAAAAGTTGTTAAAGCTTTTATTTCAAATATTAAAACGCGAGCTGAAGGCGAAGAAGTTCTTAAAGGAGTAAATCCCGCACAACAACTGGTTAAAATTGTAAACGATGAATTAGTTGATATTCTTGGCGGAAAAAATGAGCCGTTGAACCTTCAATCTAAACCTACAATTATTATGATGTTGGGTTTACAAGGATCCGGAAAAACAACATCTTCTGCAAAACTTGCCGTAAAACTTAAAAAAGAAGGCAAAAACCCACTATTGGTTGCATGCGACGTGTATAGACCCGCAGCAGTAAAACAACTTGAAACACTGGCACAACAAACACAAACTTCATTTTTCTCGATAGAAAACTGCACAGATGTAAAAACAATTACAAAAGAAGCTATCAACTTTGCTAAAGAAAATAACAATAACGTAATTATTTTGGATACTGCCGGACGATTGCAAATAGACACAAATATGATGGCAGAATTAATGATTTTGGATAAAATGTTCCGCCCCCAAGAAAAATTACTTGTAATTGATGCAATGACCGGACAAGAGGCTGTTAACGTAGCTGAAAATTTTAACGAACAACTAGGAATTACCGGCATTGTATTAACAAAACTTGACGGTGATGCCAGAGGTGGCGCTGCTCTTAGCGTTGTTTATTGTTGCCAAAAACCAATAAAACTGACAGGAACAGGAGAAAAACTTACCGCTCTTGAAGATTTTTATCCTGAAAGAATGGCAACAAGAATTCTTGGAATGGGAGATATTGTTTCTCTTGTTGAAAGAGCTCAAGAAGCCATAGATGTTGAACAGGCAAAAGAATTTGAAAAGAAAATGCGCAAAGCTGAGTTCACGTATTCTGATTTTCTAAAAATGCAACAACAAATGAAAAACCTCGGCTCTATTGAGCAAATTCTTGGAATGCTACCGATTCCGGGGCTCAAAAAAGATGATAGGGAACAAATTGCAAACCAAGGAGAAAAACAACTTAAGCGTATTGAGGCTTTTATAAACTCAATGACACCGGAAGAGCGAGATAATCCGCAAATAATAAATTCAAGCCGCAAAAAACGTATAGCAAAAGGATGCGCTATGGAATTGGCTGAAATAAACAGCTTTATTTCTCAATTTGAACAAATGAGAAAAATGATGAAAGGATTTTCCGGTTTACAAGACAAAATGAAAAAACAAAAAAACAAATTTGGCAAAATTCCAAACTTGCCAAATATGAATAATTTGCCTAAAAATTGGAAATTTTAAATAAAAAAAAGCCGTCTTGGCGGCTTACAATAAATAATCTTGGGAGGAGATTTTGGGGATTTGTTACATGCATAATAAGACACTATTTTTATTTTGTCATGGTCATTTTGAAAATTGTTACATTTGTTAACACACTCCGCAAAACCCATGCCCACGTTTACACTCCATTTTGTCAAGTCTTTGTTTGGTATGGGCAATATTAAAACTTTGTTGTAAAATATTAACAAATATTAAGAAGGTGTTTATGAATTTATTTTTTAAAATATTAATATTATTTTTTATGGCTATAACCATTTGCCCAAACACATATGCAAAAGATTATGATGAAATAAGAAATCAAGCAAAAGTTTTATACCTCGGCAACCACAAAACAGAGGCACAACAAAGAATTTTAACAATTCCTGAAGCAGATAGAACAGCATCAGATTATTTTTTAATAGGAAATACAACAACAGAGCTAAAAGCCGCAATAAAAGCGTATGAAAACGCTATTAAAGCAGATGAAAATTTTTATCAGGCATATTATAATATTGGCTGCAGATATGCGGATATTCAAAATTACAACAAAGCAATCTTTTACTTTAGAGAAACAATCAAAATAGAAAAAGATTTTTCAGCAGGACATTATAACCTCGGTTATTCATATTTAAAAACCGGACAATATAATCTGGCAAGAAAAAGTTTGGAAGACGCAATAAAATTAAATCCGGAAGAACCTGATTATTATTACAACTTAGCATATATATACAAAAAACTTAACAACACAAAAAGAGCTGAAAAAGCATTAAAACTGTACAACACGCTTATAGAAAAAAGAAACGCAAACTAAAACTTAAACATATTAGAAATATTATCTAACAAACTGCCTTGTCCATTTGATTCTTTTTGGTTTTCAATCGCTGCCTCTAATAGAACAATGGATTCTTGCAATTGAGAATCGTTAGGAGTATATTTTGCGGCCTGCCTCAAATCAGACAATGCACTCCTATATTGTCCCAAAGCCTGTCTTGATAAACCTCTAATACAAAAAGCTAAACCGTAATTAGGAAAAAGTCTGATAATTTTATCACAATCATCAATTGCGCTTTGATAATGTCCCAAAGAATACTTCAAATATGAACGATTGCTATATGCACCAATATCTTTACTATTTAAACTTATTGCCTTATTATAATCCGCCAGCGCACCATCTTTATCGCCTGTAATCTGTTTAATTTTTCCTCTGTTATTGTAGGCAACACTCCAAGACGGATTTAAAGAAATTGCTTTTGTATAATCCGCTATAGCGCCTTCATAATCTTTTATATCTGCTTTTAACTTAGCTAAATTATTATAAGTTGCACTTTGATTAGGTGATATCTGAATAGATTTTGTATAATCAGACATAGCTCCTAAAATATCATTTGATGCTGATTTTGCCAAACCTCTATAATAATAAACGTAACTATCATCAGGTTTTATCTCCAATGAAGTTGTAAAGTCTTTTATTGCCAGACTATAATTTTGCATTTTATATGCAACATAACCCCTGTTATTGTATGCCACATGCCATTTCGGATACAATTCTATAGATTTTGAATAATCAGCAAAAGCACCTTTATAATCTTGAAGTTCTGATTTTGCTAACCCTCTGTTATTATATGCAGTAAAATCATTTTCATTTAATTCAATAGCTATATCAAAATCTCTTAATGCTTCTCTTGCCGCGCCATTACTACATAACAAAAGTCCTCTCTCGTTATAAGCTTTTTGATATTTTGAATTTAAATTTATAGCCTTTGTAAAATGCTCAAGTGCTAATTTTTTATTATCTAAAACTTTTTCGGCTCTGGCTAAATAATAAAACAAATCTGCTTCTTTAGGATATTTTTTAAGCAAATCCTTACATTCATTTAAAACTCTTGTAAAATCTTTTTTCTCAATATATTCATCAAATCGATTCAAAACTTGTTCTAATTCTGTACTAAGCATAAAATTTAACCTATATAATACTCCAAGATCATTATACTCTTTTTTGTAAAAAACAAAATACACTCTAATACGTATTTTTACAAAAAAAGAGAGCCTCTCAGCTCCCTTTCACATTTTAATAATGATTAACCTCTTAAGTTAAGTTTTTTAATCAAATCTCTGTATCTTTCAAGACCATTCTTTTTCAAATAAGCAAGAAGACTTTTTCTTCTACCTACCATCATCAAAAGACCACGTTTGCCTTGAAAATCTTTTGGATTAGCTTTAAGGTGTTCAGTAAGCTCATTAATTTTTTCAGTCAACAAAGCAACTTGAACTTCTACTGAACCTGTGTCTTTTGCGTCTTTACCGTATTTTTCAACGATTTGAGATTTGTTTTTTAAGTTAATGCTCATTATAATTTTCCTTTTCAATTTCACTTACATTTCGGTGGTGTAAGTTCTTTTAATATAACATCTCAAAAATAGAATTCAAGTATGTTTTTAATATATTTTAACTTTTTTAAAATTATTGAGCTAAACTATCCAACAAAGCTATTTTCATGACAGAAACAGGAGGTTTTTGTCCTGTCCAAATTTCAAAAGCTTTTGCCCCTTGATGAATTAACATTTCACAACCGTCTATGGTATCCAAACCTGCCATTTGAGCCTCTTTTAATAAAATTGTCTTACGAGGATTATAAACAATATCATAAACAATCGAGCCTAATCTCATAGTTTTAAGAATTTTTTCATCAACCGGAGTCAAATCCATTGCCTTACCTCGCATTCCTATCGGAGTTGCATTAACCAAAATAGCGACATCTGACAAATCAGACAAACTTTGGACTTGTTTTAAGTTAAAAGAAACATTTACAAACTGCGAACGCAAAAAATTAACCATATTGCTCGCGTTTACAATATTTCTTGTATAAAAATCAACAGATTTCACACCAAGCTCACAAAGCCCGATTGCAGCAGCACGAGCAGCTCCACCTGTTCCTATAATTACAGCTTTTTTACCTTTTATAATATTTTTTTGAGCATCATTAATAGCAGAAACAAATCCATAAACATCGGTATTATAACCTTTTAAAGATTTATCAGGCATAACCTTCACAGTATTTACACATCCCGCCAAATTTGACACTTCATCAAAATCATCAATCATCATTGTCATTGGGACTTTAAAAGGAATAGTAACGTTAAATCCCGTATAATCAAGTCTTTTAATATCTTTAACTTTTTGAATCAAATCCTCCGGATCCGTTTCCATTATCTCATAAGAGCCTTGCAGCCCAAGCTCTTTTAAAACAGCTTCATGCATAACTTTAGACAAAGAATGTCCAAGAGGATATCCTAAAATCCCTAGTTTAATCATTATTTTCAACCTCTGCATCACGAATATATTTACAGTCTTTATTAGAACAAGCAATCTTTGGCATTTTCTTTTGTACTTTTTTAACTAAAATTTTCCCACATTTCGGACATTTTTCATCAATAGGTTCATTCCAAAGAATAGAAGTACAATCCGGATAATTACTACATCCATAAAATAATTTTCCAAATCGTGATTTTCTAATAATATATTCGCCGTTACAGCCCTCTTCCTGGCATTTAATTCCAGTTGTTTGAACTATTTTTTTACGGTTTTTACAAGTATCATTTACACATTGAAGATATTTCCCGTATGGCCCTCGCTTAATAAGCATTTCTGAGCCGCATTTTTCACATTTTTCATCAGATTTCTCATCTTCAACAGGAGCCTTAGATTCACCATCTAAAGACATCATTGTTTTGCACTCAGGATATCCCTCACAGCCTAAAAACTGTGTGCCCCAACGACTGGTTCTAATTAACATTTTTTTACCACAATTAGGACATACCACATCAGATTCTATACGAACAATTTCCATATTTTCTTTAGCACTGTCCACCGTCTCAATAAATGGTGCATAAAAATCTTTCAAAACTTTTGTCCATAAAGCCTTGTCATCTGCAATATCATCCAGCTTTGTTTCCATTCCTGCAGTAAACTGATAATCCATAATATCTTTAAAATGTTGAAGCAATTGAGCACAAACCGTTTTCCCCAATATAGTCGGAGCTAAAGCTTTATCTATCTTTTCAACATAATTTCTTGTTTGAATTTTAGTAATAATAGAAGCATATGTAGAAGGACGCCCAATACCGTATTCTTCTAGAGCCTTAACCAAAGAAGCTTCGCTATATCTTGGTGGAGGCTGAGTAAAATGTTGTTTTGGATTAAGCTTCTTCAACTCAACCCTATCACCTTCTTTGAAATCTGGCATTTTTTTAGCTAAATTTTCTTCTCCAGAAACTTCTTCATCTTGTGTTTCTTGATAAACTTTCAAAAATCCATCAAAAACAACTTTTGAAGTCCCTACCTTGAATTGATAATCTTTAGCCTCTATTTCAACTGTTTTATTTTGAATAATAGCATTTTCCATTTGAGAAGAAACAAATCTATCCCAAATCAATTTATAGAGTTTAAACTGTTCTGAAGTAAGATACTTTTTAATACTTTCAGGTGTTTTATCAACATATGATGGACGAATTGCTTCGTGAGCATCTTGAACATTCTTTTTACCAGCCTTAACATAATTATTAGGAGTTTTAGGGTAATATTTTTCCCCATAATTATTAGTAATAAAACTTTTTGCCATATCTCTAGCATCATCGGAAATACGAACAGAGTCTGTTCTCATATATGTAATCAAACCAACTGGCTCACCATCAATTTCCATTCCTTCATATAATTTTTGAGCAATTTGCATCGTCTTAGAAACACCATAACCAAGCTTTGAAGATGCTTCTCGTTGGAGAGTTGAAGTTATAAATGGAGCCGAAGGCTTACGAGTTGTGTTTCTTTGCGAAATTCCAGAAACAACAAACTCAATATCCTTAGCAGACAATTCCTTGACTATTTTATCCGCATCTTCCTTGGATGATATATCTATTTTTTTATCTTTATATTTTGTAAGTTCCGCACTAAAAGAAATTTTATCTTTTACACAATCTGCGGAAATAGTCCAATATTCAACAGGAACAAAAGCATCAATTAATTCTTCTCTTTCTACTATCATGCGAAGAGCAACACTTTGAACTCTCCCAGCCGAAAGCTTATAATTTTTCATTTTTTCCCACAAAACAGGGCTTATCTTAAAACCTACAAGCTTATCCAATATTTGTCTGGTTTGCTGGGCATGAACAAGATTCATATCTATTTCATGCGAATTTTCAACAGCACTTTTAACCGCTTTAGGCGTAATTTCGTTAAAAACAATTCTTTGAATTTTTGACTCAGGCACCTTCAAAATTTCTTTAACATGCCACGCAATAGCCTCCCCCTCACGGTCAGGGTCGGATGCTAAATAAACAATATCAGCCGTTTTTGCGACTTTATTAAGATTTTCAACTACATTTTTCTTCTCTGGAATAACAACAAAAGTTGGCTTAAAATCATTTTCTACATCAAAGCCCATGCCTTTTTTAGCCAAATCACGAACGTGTCCGTAACTTGCCTCAATAACATATTTATCACCCAATATTTTTTTTATAGTTTTGGACTTTGCCGGTGACTCAACGATAACAAGCGCCTTACCCTTTGTATTTTTTAATGTTTCTGTTTTTTCTTTAGTTTTAGCCATAATCTTAGTCTATATTTTTACGCAAGATACGTATTTCTCTCCATCAGTTTGTTTAATTATGCCCTTAAGCTCTAACATTGTCAAGACAGACATTAACTCTTCAAAATTTAAACCTGATAAATTTACAATTTCATCAAAAGTTCTGGGCTCAATAGCTATAGATTCAAACACTCTTTCTTCCGCGCCGGACAAAGAAAAATCATTAGTTTTGACTTGAACCGTTTTATCTAAAGACCATCCCAAGGCATTAGTAATATCTTCAGCCTTTACAATCATTGAGGCTCCATCTTGTAACAGCTTATAAATACCGGCAGTATTAGGATTATTCAATGCTCCCGGTATACACATCAATTCTCTTCCTTGTTCTAAAGTCAAATTAGCTGTAATCATTGCCCCACTTTTTAAAGCCGCCTCTGCTATCAAAGTCCCATAAGACAAACCCGAAACTATGCGATTTCTTTGTGGAAAACGAAAAGCCAAAGGTCCAAATGTTGGCCAATATTCTGTAACTATCGCTCCACCGGAAACTTCAATATCCTTGTAAAGTTGTTTATTAGCTGTCGGATAACAATAATCAAAACCGCTTGCAATAACACCTATAGTCTTTAGCCCTGCTTCCAATGCAGATTTATGTGCAACTGTATCAATACCTGCTGCCAAACCGGAAACAATACACAAATCAGTTCCTGCAAACTCTAAAATTATTTTATTCAAAATCTCTTTGGCGCCGGTACTTGCACGTCTTGAACCAACAACAGCAAGTGTTTTATCCAAATTACATAAATCCAAATCACCCTTAACAAACAATACCATCGGAGGGTTATAAATTTCCTTCAACATTTTTGGATATTTTTCGTCATCAAACGTTATATATTTTATTCCTCTTTTGGAAATAAAATCAAAACATTCATCGGGATTAATATTTTTACGTTTTTCCAAAAAATAAGAAATTTGTTTTTTAGTAATTCCTTCGACATTAACTATTTCAGAACTTGAAATAGTCCAAGCATTTTCAATACAACCAAAATGATTATAAAGTCTTTCTACAAAACAAGAACCCAGCTCTTCTATTGCAGAAAAAGCTAACCAAAATTTATCTTTATTCACTACTGTGCCTCAATCCATCTTAAATCAGGTTTTCTCGCCGCCAAAGTTTCATCAACTCGTTTAACAGGGGTTTTAATTGGATGTGCCAATACTGCTTGAGGATTTTCATTTATTTCTTGCGCAATTTTACGCATAACAGCAACAAACTCATCCAATCTCTCTTTATTTTCTGTTTCTGTAGGCTCAATCATCATAGCTTCATGAACAATTAATGGGAAATAAACTGTTGGCGGATGGAATTTATCATCCATTAATCGTTTTGCAATATGCAAAGTATCAACTCCTTGCTCTTTTTGCCAATCACCGGACAACACAAATTCATGCATACATTGTTCATCATGAGGAAGGAAATACAAATCTTTCAATTTTTCTTTCAAATAATTTGCATTCAAAACGGCATCTTCGCTAACGCGTTTTAAATCTTTGCCCATCATCAAAATATAAGTATAAGCACGAACTAAAACACCAAAATTACCATAAAAAGCTTTAACTTTTCCTATGGTATTGGGCAAATTATATTCTCTATAATATTTTTCACCATCAAAATTAACAACCGGAACAGGCAAGAAATCTTTTAATTTTTCAACAACACCAACCGGGCCTGCACCGGGGCCACCACCACCATGCGGAGTTGCAAAAGTCTTATGCAAATTCAAATGTACAATATCAAATCCCATTTTTGCCGGATTTGTATAACCCAAAATCGCATTAGCATTTGCTCCGTCATAATAAAGCAACGCACCTTTTTCATGCATAAGTTTTGAAATTTCTAAAATATTTTCTTCAAAAAGCCCCAATGTATTTGGATTTGTAAGCATAATTGCAGCAACAGACTCATCCAAAACTGCATTTAATGCATCAACATCAACCTGCCCGTTTGGCAAAGATTTTATTTCAACTATCTCGAAACCACACATTGCAGCACTTGCCGGATTTGTACCATGTGCAGAATCAGGAATTATAACCTTTGTACGCTTTTCACCTTTAGTTTCAAAATACTTTTTGACAATCATCATACCGGTTAATTCGCCATGCGCACCCGCAGCAGGTTGTAGCGTTACCGCATCCATTCCAGTAATTTCTTTCAACGCCTCTTGGAGTTTAAACATTAATTCCAAAGCCCCTTGAGAATCTTCATCATCTTGCAACGGATGAAGATTAGTAAACCCTTCAAGCGAACACAACATTTCATTGACCTTTGGGTTATATTTCATCGTACAAGAACCCAAAGGATAAAAACCGCTTTCTATACAAAAATTCTTATCTGACAATTCTTTATAATGACGCATAGCCTCAAGCTCTGAAACTTCGGGCAACAGCGCATCTTCTTCTCTTAAAAATTTTTTATCAATAAAATCAATATTTATTTCTTCATCACATAAAGAAATCCCACACAAGCCTTTTTTAGATTTTTCAAAAATTACCTTCGTCATAAAACCTCCAAGTTTTATATAATTATACACCAATACTTTTTTTTGTAATAGAATGTAAATATAAATATCGAGAGAAATAGGGTGAGAAAAAATGACAGAACAAAAAATCGAGTATAAAGACACACTCAACCTACCGCAAACAACGCTTGAAATGAGAGCAAACGCTGCGGTAAAAGAAGTAAATACACAAAAATTTTGGGAAGATAACAAAATTTATGAAAAAATTCTTAACCAAAGAGATAAAAAAAATAAATTTGTTCTTCACGATGGTCCACCATACTTAAGTTCAGACAAAATCCATATCGGACACGCACTCAATAAAATTCTTAAAGATATTTTAATCAGATATAAATCACAATCAGGTTTCTATGCACCATACGTCCCAGGTTATGATGCACACGGATTGCCGATTGAAAATGCCGTTGTTAAAAATGTTAAAGGCGGAAGAGAAGCGCTTACACCTCTTGAACTTCGTCAAAAATGTCGTGAATTTGCAGCAAAAAACCTTAAAGGACAAGAAGAAAACTTCAAAAGATTAGGTGTACTAGGAAACTGGGAAGAACCTTATTTGACAATTAAACCTGAATTTGAAGCAGAACAAATTCGAGTATTTGGCGAAATGTATGAAAAAGGCTATATTGAAAAAGGGCTAAAACCTGTATACTGGTGTGCATCTTGCGAAACAGCCCTTGCAGAGGCTGAAGTCGAATACCAAGACCACACCTCAACAAGCATATATGTAAAATTCAAATTTGATGAAGAAGACGCATTAAAAATATCTTCTTTGGCAGGAATTGAACCTCAAAAAGAAATTTTTGCAGTGATATGGACAACCACTCCTTGGACAATTCCATCAAATATGGCAATTTGTTTAAATGCTCGTCTTGACTACTCTTTAATTAAAAAAGATAACGAAATTTATTTAATTGGACAAGATTTGTTAGGACAATTCTTAAACGGTGTAGGTTGGGAAGAAACAGAAATAAAAGCACTTGGCAAAACAATAAGAGGTCAAGAGCTTGAACTATTTAAAACCACTCACCCGTTGTATGAAAGAAAATCACCAATTATACTTGGTGACCACGTAACAACCGAAGCGGGTACAGGATGCGTACATACAGCTCCAGGCCACGGTCTTGAAGACTGGGAAGTTGGTGTAAAATACGGCATAGAAGTCTTTTCTCCTATTAATGAAAAAGGTGTTTGGACATCTCAAGTTCCTGAGCTAGAAGGCGTTCCGTACTACAAAGGAAATAAACTGGTTATCGAAATGCTTGAAGCAAAAAAAGCATTGCTAAACCAAAACGATATAACTCACTCATACCCACATTGCTGGCGTTGTAAAAACCCTGTTATATATAGAGCAACTCCACAATGGTTTGTGAAAGTGAATAAATTCAAAGAAAAAGCGCTTGAAGAAATTAAAAAAGTTAAATGGATTCCTGCATCAGGCGAACAAAGAATATCCAACATGGTAGATGGCCGTTCTGACTGGTGTATTTCTCGTCAAAGAGCTTGGGGTGTTCCTATTCCGGTATTCTATTGCGATGACTGTAAAGAAATTATCGTAACACCTGAAACAATTGCTAATGTAGCATCAATTTTTGAAAAAGAAAGTTCCGATGCTTGGGTAAAATACGAAGCAAAAGACTTGTTACCCAAGGGTTTTGTATGCCCAAAATGTGGTAAAAACCACTTTTCAAAAGAAACAGACATAATGGACGTTTGGTTCGATAGCGGCATAACTTGGCGTGCTGTTGTGGAAAAACGCAACGAAGAACTAGGAGATATGCCTACAGAAATGTACCTTGAAGGTTCTGACCAACACCGCGGTTGGTTCCAGTCCTCTCTTTTAACATCAATAGCAACAAGAGGAATTGCCCCATACAAAACTGTTCTTACACATGGTTTTGTAATGGACGGTGAAGGTAAGAAAATGTCAAAATCCTTAGGAAACGTGGTTGTTCCTCAAGAAATTATAAAAGTATATGGAACGGATGTACTAAGATTATGGGCAGCATCTGTAGATTACAGAAATGATAGCAAAATCGGCGATACAATCATTAAACAACTTGTCGAAATTTTCAAAAAAACAAGAAATACAGCCAGATTTTTACTTGGCAATATCTATGATTTTGACCCTGCAGTTGATACCGTTCCTTATGAAGAATTAAATAATCTTGACAAATTCGCACTACACAAGCTCAATACATTAATAAAAAATGTAACAGAAGCTTTTGATACATATGAATTTTACAAATATTTCCAACAACTGCAAAATTTTGCAGCAGTAGATTTAAGCTCATTCTATCTTGATATCGTTAAAGACAGACTTTACACTCAAGGCAAAAAATCAAAATCTCGCAGAGCTTGTCAAACAGTACTTTATACAATATTGCAAACACTTGTAAGATTGTTGGTTCCTGTTATGCCGCATCAAGCAGAAGACATTTGGCAAAACACTCCTGAATGCCAACGTGCAGGATTAGAAAGTATATTGCTTTCCGACTGGCCAAAATACGATGAAAAATTACACAATGAAAAACTTGAAGAAGATTTCTCCAAAATACTAAAATTAAGAGAAATTGTAACAAGAGCAATCGAACCTCTTCGAGCAGAGAAACAAATAGGTAGCTCTTTGGAAGTTGCCGTTTATATACAAACAGAAAACGAAAATGTAAAATCAGTTCTAAAAGCCAATGAAAATGAACTTTGCAACATCTTTATTACATCACAAGCAACACTATACGACAAAGAACCACAAGGAACTTTAAACACATTAAAAGAAGATGCCTACACAATATATGTTACAAAAGCAGAAGGTGAAAAATGCGATAGATGCTGGAAATATAGAAAACTTGGCAAAGACGCAAATCATCCAACAATTTGTGATGAATGCCTAGATGCTATACAATAAGAAAAGCCCCAAATGGGGCTTTTTTATTAATTCTTAACAGTTTTTGCAACTTGAGGCGAATTTGTACATTCATTCCAAAGACTGACAGCTGTATCTTTAGCTTTTACCGCTAATTCTTTTACAACATCATTTTTCATAACTGCATTAAACAACATTACTCCTTGAACTATTGGCATTTCAATTTCCCCCTAATATAAACTCGTTACTATTGTATAAAGTATTTTTTATAAAAAAAATTGCCTTAAAGTAAAAAATTTAATTTTTTATAAAAAACCCTAATTAAAGACCTAAATACGTTATAACTTTATCTGAATATTTTTTTTGTTTAACAATATTAAATTTTCCCAAATCTACCAACACGTTTTCAGGATGCTCTACTACAACAATACCACCATAATTTAATAAATTTTGATTAGCAATCACATTCAAAGCAGGTTCATATAAATTGGCATTATATGGCGGGTCAATATAAATAACATCAAATTTTTCGTTTAATTCAACTATTTTTTTTATACTGTCACCCCAAAAAACAGTAGGTTTTAACCCTAATAATTCATAATTTGCTTTTATAGTAAAAAAAGTTTTTTTATCTTTTTCTATGGCAATACTTTTTTCAAACCCGCGAGAAACAGCCTCAAGCCCCATAATGCCAGAACCAGCAAAAAAATCCAAAAAAACTTTTCCCTCAAAATCCATCAAAGAATATAACGTATCAAAAATTGCAGAGCGGGTTTTTGATAAGGTCGGGCGAACATTGTCTCCTTTCGGAGATATAAGTTTTCTTGAATTAAACTTTCCACCTGTTATATGCATACATAAATTTTATAACAAATTTAAGACAAAATATATACAGATTTAACTTTTGCAACAAAATATTTGAAATATAACTTGTTTAAGGTAGAATAAAATAACATTAAAATGTATCAAAGGAGAAATAAAATGGCAGACGTTATAAAACTAACCGCTGAAAAAAGAAGCGAAGACAAAAACCCAAGACAATTAAGAGCAGAAGGTATTCTTCCTGCAACTGTTTATGGTAAAGGCATGGACAGCATTTCTGTACAAGTGAGCACTAAAGATTTTACTTTAGCATACAGAGATAATACAGAAGCTACTTTTGAATTATCTGTTGATAAAAAATCATACAAAACAGTAGTTCAAGCAGTTCAAAAAAATTATGCTACTAACGAAACTCAAAGTGTGGAATTTAAAGTAGTTTAATTTTAATAAAATTATAAAAAAGAAAAGCACCCATAAGGGTGCTTTTTATTTAACAAGTCAGTATTTACAATTATTTTTTGTTTGTAGAATTTTTCTTTACGGCCTCAAGAACAACTTTTTGTGTTTCATTGTTGAAAGTTGTAACAAATGTATCCAAAATTCTGTTCATTGTAGCAACGCTTACAAGTGGGTTTTTATTCAACTCTTCTAACGCTGTTTGCAAAGAAGAACTAAATACTGAATTAAAGACGCTTTCATCAAAAGCTAAACCTCTTGCAACAAACATTGCGCTAAAACGAGCCTTCATTGCGGATTTTTGTGATATTAATGCATTTCTTGCAGTATTTTCATTTGTTCTTTTTGTATAGAAATCATTTGTTTTAATTTCTTCTATTTCTTCTTGTGTGTAACCCACCATTAAGGCGACATTAACCGCTTCTTTATTGCCTGATTGAATGCCTGAAACAAACTCTGAAGAAAGAATATCAACATTTTGACCGCTTGGTAAAGTAATATTATTAAATGTTATAGCATTAGCTTCGTTTTTAACTTTTTCTTGTGCCTGTTCTCTCGCAGCAAAGAAATGAGTAGATTTGTAGTTCTCCCAATTGAATTTTTCTTTACCATTTTTGTCTTTAAGAACTGACGCTTCTAAAGCCATTATTATTGTATTGTACAAATATTCAACATCAAATTTTTGTCCGGTAGCTTTTTCAAAATTTGCAATATAAGCTTTTCTGTTGTCACCAAACCATATGCTTTCAACCTCTTCCAAGGATAATTTATTATTATATATATAAGCAATTTGATCTATACCTATGCCCAAATATTTTGAAATATTATCAATATCATAATCAAAAGCCATAGATATAGCATTACCCTCTAGCTCATTTTTCGTATTTGTTGATTCTACTACTGATTCAGCGCCTGTTGTTCTCACAATCTCAGTTGCTAAATCATTCATTTCTTTTAACCAAGCTGCTTGATCAACCCTTGTATATCTTTCTGCAGCAATAGAAATTAATTTTTGAGCTTTTGAATAAACTTCTTTTTGCGTATTGATATCTACAGAACCCAACATTCCGATAAGAATATCTTCCGCTGACTCCCCGCCAATAGCGGCTGTAACTATCAAATCTCTTTGTCTTTTCATTAAATCTTTAGCTTCATCATCATTTATATAATTATCTTGAGTAGCATTAGAAGCATGCCAACCTAAATCAAAAGAATCTTCATTATAATTTGCCAAGCTTGTTTCAATCCACTCTTTCGTTTCTTTTTGCTCTTCTCCCATAGTTTTTATTTTATTTTCAAACTTAGCAGTCATTTCCGCTATATCGTTTTCCTTATTACCTGTGAATGCAGCAATAAAATCTGAAATAATTCCAGCCAACTCATTTTTTTGTTTATTAACTTGTGAATAATTTACAGAATCGCCTACAACATTTTCTTCAATATATTTATTGGCAGCGTTTCCTATTTTTACTTTTTGTTCATAAAGGAGCAACTCTTCTTCGGTAACGTCGCCGCTTCCGTCATCATCAATAATAGAAAAATCTACAACATCAAACTCATCTTGTGATTTGGTAAATAAGGAATACTCCTCTTTAGAAATAAGGTTATCCTCATTAGTGTCTAATTGTCTTAATTGATTGTTAGTTAAATTTCCAAAACCAAAATTGTTGTAAATACCGCCTGCCATAAATTTTCTCCTTTTTACTTTTTTCTATCTGACTTGTAAAATTCATATCGGCAATTTTAAAAACAACTTGATACACGTCTACACTTCTCCTCTATTCTATTCTATCAGAAATGCTACTCCGGTAAGGGTTTTAGAGTCAAGAAGTTTATATTTACAATTCGTTACATTTCAGGGTTTTTGTTAACATAAGTTAATAAAAGGATGACAAAATGCGGGAGAGGGGTAGTTTTTTGTCATGGCTAATGGGTGAAGAATCCCTGAGGCGCAACCTCAGTCAGCCAACGCCCCATCCCCGACCTGCTGTGCAAGAGATCTTTCGGTCGTTTCTCTCCCTCTGGATGACAAGCAAAAGCAGGTCGACCCCATATAATAACAATAAAAAAAGCGTCGATTTCTCGACGCTTTTTCCAACTTTTTATTGGTTTCTAGTGACAAAGTGCAAGTAACACACCAGCTGCAACACCTGAACCAATTACACCTGCAACGTTCGGCCCCATTGCGTGCATTAACAAATAATTGTTTGGGTTATATTCCAAACCTACTTTGTTAGCAACACGAGCCGCCATTGGAACCGCAGAAACCCCTGCTGCTCCAATAAGAGGGTTAATAGGTGTTTTTGAGAATTTGCTCATTATTTTAGCAAATACAACACCTGCTGCTGTTGCAAAGCTAAATGCCACAATACCAAGTATTAAAATAAACAATGTTTGTGTAGTCAAGAACTGATCCGCAGAAAGTTTTGAACCTACAGACAAGCCCAAGAATATAGTCACAATGTTAATTAATGCATTTTGCATTGTGTCTGAAAGTCTGTCCACGACGCCACATTCTTTACACAAGTTACCAAATGTTAAAGCCCCGATAAGCGGACAAGCATCAGGTAAGAAAATTACACATAATGAAAGTACAACCAACGGAAAAACAATTTTTTCACGTTTTGAAACCGCTCTAAGTTGTTCCATTTCAATTACACGCTCTTTTTGTGTAGTTAATAATTTCATAATTGGCGGTTGAATTACAGGGACCAAAGCCATATATGAATATGCAGCAACAGCAATTGCACCTAACAATTCAGGAGCAAGTTTTGATGTAACATAGATTGATGTCGGACCGTCCGCACCACCGATAATACCGATTGCACCTGATTGTGGCAATGTGAAACCAAATACACAAAGTGCTAACAACAATGCACCAAAAATACCGAACTGAGCTGCACCACCCAATAACGCTGTTTTAGGGTTAGCAATCAACGGACCAAAATCTGTCATCGCCCCAACACCCATAAAAATTATCAACGGGAACAGCCCTTGGTGAATACCTGCCTCATATATAATTCCTAAAAATCCATGTGGTCCCGCAATATCCGCTACAGGAATATTTGATAAAAACCCACCGAACGCAATAGGAACAAGCAACAACGGTTCATATTGTTTTTTAATACCCAACCATAACAAGAATAAACAAATCAAAAGCATAATCGGAGAACCGAATTGATGCAAGAATTGTTCAAATCCGTTTGTTATCGCAGGATCAACAGGTTGAACAAAATTTGCTATACCTGTTGATTGCCAGAGAGTAGTTAAACCATCTTGAATATTCATTCTTCTCTCCTTTCTATCCTACAACAACAAGTACTTGACCTGATTGTACCTGATTTCCTACAGCAACTTCAATTGAACGAAC
>JAZTXF010000023.1:0-2855 GCA_045636305.1 Candidatus Gastranaerophilaceae bacterium
AGAATGGAGATTCTTTAACAGTTTTTTCTATTATCACTTTAGTATCATCCCTTCAATATCATCTATATTGATACCTTTTGATGCGAGTGTTGATGTTAATGTACGAAGTGAATCTTGCAACTTATCTCGTTCATTTTCAAGCATTTTGATGCGAATTCTGGCTTCTTTTAGTTCGGATTTGTAGTAGTCGGCATCTCTTTGATAATTTGAGAGTTCCTGCAAGAGATAGGTCTTATCAATGTTGCTCATATTGACACCGTCTAAGGGCATAAATTTGCGTTCTGAGAGCGATAACTGTCTTCGCCCTCTATCATCACAGGTTTTTATCAAATACCCTTCCCTGACCAATTTATTGACTAAAACTTTGGTTGATGGAATTGTGCAACAAATTATCTGTGCCAGTGTCTCGTTGTTCATAAAAAATTTGAAACCATTGTTGGTTTTGTAACTAATGTAAGTTAATATATAACGCTCTGTAATTGAGAGTTCTGCTTTACTTCTGCTCATTTTAATTCCTTCGCTACGTTTTATTACAAAGGTATTTATCGGCAGATTTTTCATTTTTAGATTTTTATAAAAATAATGGCGAAATGTATATTTCCACCCCGAAATGTATATTTCCGCTTTTACCCCAAAAAGAAATGTATATTTCCACTAACGAAATGTATATTTCCGGTACTGGAAACGTATATTTCCGCCGCCATTTGCTGAAAACATTGATACGCAAGGGATTGAAGGCGGTTTTTTGCGCCTATAATAGTATTATAATAGAAAGAAAATATCTATTTTAATAGGACAAATGAAAATAGCACTTTTCTTAAATTGACAATAGAAAGAGGTAATTTGAAATCAAAAAGAGAATAAAACTGATTACAAATAAATCAGTAAATTAATAGAACTGATTTAATACCGATTAATTAAGATAAACAAGTACAAGTGATTAAAAATCTGAATTTGAAAAGCAATTTGTAATAAAATCACCTTTTCAATTTAAAATACTTGATTTTCTCCAATTAGTCTCATATAATAGGACTAACTGGAGGAAATAGTGATATATTCATTTGATGACTTGGCATTAAAGTACAGAGATTACATCAATATTAAAAGTAAAATCAATCGTGAAGTACATTCCGGCAAATTGATACAAATTACTCGTGGTCTGTATGAAACAGATGCTAATGTAACCGGAAAATATTTAGCAGGTAGAATTTTTGGTCCGTCATACCTTTCTTTTGATTATGCATTATCTTTATATGGATTAATACCGGAAGCCGTTTATAAAACATATACATCGGCATCTTTTCAAAAGAAAAAAACTAAGAAATTTGAAAACCAATACGGGGTGTTTACATATAGAGATATTCCTTCTGATGTTTATCCTCTAGGCGTTTTGTTATATGAAGAAAATGGATATTCATATCAAATTGCAACACCGGAAAAGGCAATGTGTGATAAACTATATTCCTTACCTCCGGTTAGTAATTTAACAGAATTTAGCGCTTTATTATTTGATGACCTTCGCATAGATGAGAATGAATTTAAGAAGTTAGATATGGAAGTAATTGAAAAGTTAGCGCCATTATATCGTGCCAATAATTTGAAGTTTTTGATTAAGTTTGTCAGGAGAATGAAATAATGCAAACAGTTTTAGAACAAATGCTTTCAAAATATAAAACCAATAGCATTGAAGAAAAGAAAAACGCTTTAAAAGAAATTGTACAAGAAGTTGCATTGTGTGGACTTTCTCGTGCCGGTTTTTTCAAAAATGTAGCATTTTATGGCGGTACAGCACTTCGTATTTTTTATGGTCTTGACCGTTTTTCTGAAGATTTAGACTTTTCTTTGATAGAACCAAATGAAAATTTTGAATTAAAACCATATTTTTCAAGTTTAGAAAAAGAATTGTCCTCTCTCGGATTACAGTTTTCTATTGAAGAAAAACAAAAAACACAGGATTCTGCTATTAAATCAGCATTTTTAAAAGGAAACACCAAAGAACACATATTAAATGTGTATGGTTCAGACTTAAATATAAATTCAAACGAAGTTATAAAGATTAAGTTTGAAATTGATACAAATCCCCCACCATTTGCAACATTTGAGAACAAATATCGTTTATTGCCCAGTTCATATCAGGTAAAATTATATGATATGCCTTCATTGTTTGCAGGTAAACTTCATGCTGTAATTTGTCGTTCTTGGAAAAATAGAATTAAAGGTAGAGACCTCTATGATTATGTTTTTTATTTAGCAAATAATGCAACCGTTAATTTATCTCATTTAAGAGCAAGGCTTGAAGATACCGGAATAATAACAAAAGATAGCAATTTTGAATTGAAAGACTTACTATCAATGTTAAAAGAGCGTTTTGAAACAATTGATTTTGAACAAGCAAAACAAGATGTTTTACCTTTTGTTGCAGATAAAACCAAACTAGATTTATGGGGAAAAGACTTTTTTATAGATATTACTCATAATCTAAGACAAAATGAACAATAAAACATTTTAACAACCATAAAAACAAAACAGGTGCGAGGGGAAAGCCCGTCGCACCAAATTACTTTGTAAAAAAAACATAAAACGAAGTAAAGCAATTAACTTCATATATATTTATCTATTGAAAATCAGTTTTACTCAAATCAAAAAACTATAAATTTAGGAAATAAATACCTTTGTAAACAAAACAACGGAGGTAAACATGTTAACTTATAACGCAGAAAATCAAACCTATTCAAAATTAATCCACTTATCTCAATTTCCTGAAATGAAAAAGAAAATAGAACAGATTTCCGAGCGAATTTGTAATACACCAATTTATTCGATAAACAACTATAAAATCGAAGAAGAACTATGTA
>JAZTXF010000024.1:0-36189 GCA_045636305.1 Candidatus Gastranaerophilaceae bacterium
AGAACAACAACAAGAAAAGTTAAACGTAATGAAGTTAAAGCTTTAGTAACGGTTTAAAAAACAACAACTACAAAAAGACCTCTCTATTGAGGGGTCTTTTTAATTGGTTTTATTTTTCCAATAAGGTGTAAATTTGTTTATTCGCGTTAACATTTCACAATAGCTCCCCTCAAAACAAAGACACCTGTCATCAATATAGAGCCAAGCTAAATCCTTTGTATTCGTCACATCATTAACATACTTATCAAGACTATTTTTAATTAACCATTTGGCAGTCAACAATTTATTTCTTGTTGTAAAAATTTTTATTTCAAAGTCCTGTGATAATTTTGACAAAAACTCTTCCGCACCTTCTTTCACATCAGGTATAAAATCCCTATCAAAATTACCGCAATATTTATTTAAAACTCCATCTAAATCTATTAATATTACTCTTTTTTTATTTAACATAATCCTCTTTTACTATCTCGTTCGTGAAAGCGATAACCGAATAATATCATTATAATTTTTAACATGCAAGACAAAAAGAAAATAATTTTAATAGCCTTAGCAAAAACACTAAAAACACTTCGTGGGGATAAAAGCCAATTTATATTTTCCGGAGAAAATGATATCTCTATATCAATAATCAGCACTATTGAAAGAGGGCTAAAAGACCCTCAATTAACAACTTTATATAAAATTGCAGAAGCGCTAAATATAAAATTATCAGACTTTATAAAAGAATTTGAAAAAAATTTACCCAAAGACTTTTCTATGATAGAAAAATAATTAAAAGGGCTGTTTTTTTTATACAGCCCTAAATTTTTATTTATTTTTTATTACAGTCACATTTGCAAGGAGGTCGTTTTTGATGATGTTTTTTAAAGTTTTTTCTACCTTCTTTTTTCATTTTTTCAAGTGTTTGTTTTTGTTCCGGGGTCAAAATTGCTTCAAACTCTTGCATATTTTTTATTCTTAAAGCACGAACTTCTTTTCCAAGCAATTTCATTTCTTTATGAACTTTTCTGATTTGAATGGTTTTTTCATCATAAGTGCCTTCCCCGGCTTTAATTTTCTCAATCTCAGCCTTTTTAGCCTTCATTTTTTCCATGATAGGCTTCATTTCCTCATGTCCTTTAAGTCTAATTTCCTTGGCTTGTGCTTTTTGCTCATCAGTTAATTTTAATTTTTCGTCAAAAGCTTGTTTTTTAGCTTTAAAATCTTTTGATGAAGGCGGCATAATTCTACCAACCTCTTTTTTAGTGCAAGGCGCATCAGGCTGAGCATAAGCCGGTTGCATATTTGTCAATGTTGTTGAAAGTGCAAAAGCTAAAAGTCCTGCGAAAATAAGTGATTTTTTCATAATTAAATTCCTTTCTTAAACTAAATCTTTTAATTTTTCATATAATTCTTTTTTTGCATTATAAACTCTTGATTTTACCGTACCTACCGGACAATTTATTTTTTTTGAAATTTCTTCGTATGAATAATTTTCTATTTCTGCCAATATTATTACTTCTTTGAATTTTGGCTTAAGCGAATTTATTGCTTTTGTTGTTTGGATTTGTCGATATTTAGATACAAACTGTTGTTCCGGATTTTGTTTTTTATCTTTAATTGACTCAAAAACTAATTCATCATTTTCTGTTTTGGTTTCATATTTGATTTTTGCTGATTTCAAATAGTCTTTAGTCAAGTTTTTTGTTATTGAAGCTAACCAACTTTTTAATTTACCTTGCTCCTTGTATTTTGAAATATTCTGCCACGCTTTAATATAGACCTCTTGTTCAAGGTCTTCATTCTCATTTTTTGTTATCATTTGAATAATGCTTTTAACATTATTTTTGTTATCTTTTATAATTTTATTAATATCCATTAATCTACCATTATAAAGCCGTAGTCATCCGTCGGAAACCCCATATCTTCAAAGGTTATTCCGTCATAATAACTTAATGTATCTATTACGTTATAATTATTATTAATTAAACCGAAAGTTACACCTGAAAACAAAGTAAAAAACATTACACAAGCTATTTTTAATTTCTGTATTCTTGTTTTTTGCTCTAAATAATAAGGTTTTGCCTCCTGTATTAATGCAGAAACCGCCATCATTTTTTCATGCTCTTTTTTGCAGTCTTCGCATTCTTTTATATGTGAAAGAAGTTCTTCCTCTGTTCCGAAATTAACTAATATTTCGTATTTATTGCATTTTTCATTCATAATTCATGTCCTTTATATCTTTATAACGAATTTTAGAAATAAAGGTTCATTTTATAAGCAAATTGTTAAGAAATATTAAGCGGGTTGATTTTTGTTTTCTTTTTTATAAGCAGCTATTGCTTTTTGAACAAAAGTTTGATTCTTTTGATACTCTTTATAATGTTCATCAACTTTCGAACCAAGAGCATTTAACAGAAAACCGGTAATAGCACCAAGGAACAGACCTTGCATATTTGTCATCATTTTAGCAGTTGCGACAAATGTGGTCGCAACACCACCAACAATCGGGATTCCGGCCTTAAGAGTCGCAGAAACTTTTTCATCCTTATTTTGCCCTTTAGATATCGCATAACCTGCAACACCGACGGGAAGTAATAAACCCAAAATGTCTGTCGGAGCCGACCCTACATTATATTCTGCAAACTTGTCATATAATTTTAACTCACTTTCAAAAGCTTTATTTGTGGCCCTGCGAATTTCTGTTGTTAACACTTTTGCTTTAGCATATTCTTGTGGAGATTGAGTTTTTAATGAGGAATTAAGTAATTGTAATATATCCTCAATTGTGCCTTTTTGTTCTGTATTTTCTAGTACAGATTTCATTTCATTTATTTTAAAATCTAAAATTTTAGAATTTTCCGGAGAATAATTACCTTTACTTATATTTTGTTTTAACAAATCTACATTTTGTTGAATTTTTTCAATTAATTTTGCCCTTGTGGATTGTTCCTTTGCCCCCGATATTTTTGCATATTGAGAAATTTGTTTTGAAATTTCTCTTAATGTTGCTCTTGATGCTTTATCTTCAGCACCTAAAATATAAGCAATTTCATCTTTTGTATTACTTAAAATTTTTGTTTTATCTTCTATATTAAAAGAAAAGGTTCGCTTTGCCTCTTGTAAAGTATTTAACAAATTATTTTTACCCGTTGCCGCATGAATTTCTGTTCTGTAAATACTTAATTTTTTTAGATTTTCTTTTTGTGGATTTTTAAATATCTCATAAATTTCCTGACGGACTTTTTCACCGATATTTGAAGTTGCTTTCTGAATCTCTTTAAGACGATTTTTACGGCTTGTAGCATTCGTAATAGTTTGAATTTCTCCTTCCAATTTGTTCAAAAGAGATGTTAATTGTTTTTTAGTATTAGTATCTTTTACTTGAGGGATAAAATCTCTAAGCTTAGCAAGATTATTATCAGCGATATTTCTTGCATTTTGATATGCCTTATTCGATGACTTTATGGTAATTTTTTGAAATTGTTTAGTCACCCAATCCATTGGTTTTTTGATATGTAATTTTTTGCATACCCACAAGAACGAAGAATCTCTAATAGCGGTAATGTTATTACAAATACTAAGAGAGGCTAAGCCTTTTTTAAGACCTTTATTTACATTTAAAGCCCATTTTTGTACGGTGCTTAGTGAATTATAGCGTTGTGTATAATCAAAAATCTTGTCATCTAATTTTTGCATATAAAAACTGATTCTTTTAAAGAATTTTTGAGAAAACCCTTTAGCAAAAAATAAGCCGATTAAACTACCTGCAATGGCAAGAGAAGCAACAGTTTTTGTAAGCAAGTGATTTGATTCTTTTTCATTTTGCTCTAATGAAACGGAAGCGATAGCAGTATTTGGACTTGGAGCAGGCTGATGGGTCTTAGGCGTCTGAGCATTGCCTAATTGTAAAAACTGACTATATATATTATTTGTTGTATTTCTAATCACGATAAACCCAACCTGCTATATCCTATAAAACCCAAAAACAGTTAAAATTGCTATTTTTATTGGTTTTATATGAAAAAATATATCAAATTGTTACATTATTTTTTTTTAGGATAAAAGCAAGTATAATATTTGTAAACAGAATTAAAAGGAAAAAAAAATGGCAAAAGAAAAAGAAGTTCAAACTATTGCTACTGACAGAGAAAAAGCTTTAAAATTGGCAATTGAAAAAATAGAAAAAGATTTTGGAAAAGGCTCTATAATGAGACTTGGAGACAAAACAGCAGTTTCTGTTGAAGCTATTCCAACAGGGGCATTAGCGCTTGATATTGCGCTAGGCATAGGCGGTGTCCCACGAGGAAGAATTATAGAAATTTACGGTCCTGAAAGCTCAGGTAAAACAACATTGGCACAACACGTTGTTGCTGAATGCCAAAAAATGGGTGGAATTGCAGCATTTGTAGATGCAGAACACGCTCTTGACCCTGAATATGCAAAAGCATTAGGAGTAAATGTAGATGAATTATTAATTTCACAACCTGATACAGGAGAACAAGCTTTAGAAATTACTGAAGAATTGGTTCGCTCAGGCGCTGTTGATATCGTTGTTGTTGACTCTGTTGCGGCACTTGTTCCGAAGATGGAAATTGAAGGAACTATGGAAGACCAACAAATGGGCTTGCAAGCTCGTTTGATGAGCAAAGCACTAAGAAAACTCACAGGCGTAGTTGGGAAAACAAATACTACAATTATTTTCATTAACCAACTCAGACAAAAAATCGGTGTTATGTATGGAAACCCTGAAACTACAACAGGCGGTAATGCTCTTAAATATTATGCCAGTGTTCGTTTAGATATCAGAAAAGGTGAAGTAATTAAAGGTGAATCAGCTGATATCGGTAACAGAACAAAAGTAAAAGTTGTTAAAAACAAAGTAGCTCCTCCATTCAGAATTGCTGAATTTGACCTTCTTTACGGTAAAGGTATCTGCAAATTAGGTTCTATTTTGGATGTGGCTGTAAACTTTGATATTATTAAAAAAGCCGGTGCTTGGTTTAGCTATAATGATGAAAAACTTGGTCAAGGTCGTGAAAAAGCAAAAGAATTTTTGGCAGAAAATCCGACTATACTTGCTGAAGTAGAAGCAAAAGTAAGAGAAAGATTAAAACCGGTAGAAATTGTGGCAGAAGAAAATTAAAAAACTGCTTGTCATTCAGAGCAGATTTTTGCAAGTGCACTCACTGTCATTCAGAGCGAAGTGATGAATCCCCGACGAAGTCGGTCAAGGGCTAGTGAAAATTGGTTGACCTGCTACGAAGGAGATTCATCACCCGCTTTTCTGGTTCTGAATAACGCGGGGTGAGTATTAAAAAAGAGGGTTGAAATTTATTAAAACATACTTCATAATAAGAAATGTAAGAAGAAGTTTGGAGGTGTTTATGGATTTTGACAGCTATATTATTAGTGAAACTAAACCTCTCGTTCTATGCCTTTAGCTTACCTCGCCCAGAAAATAAGGCGTAGCAAGGTTTTTGGCATAAACGCCTTTTCTATTGCTGAGGCAATGATAGTTTTTTTAATTACAAGTGTTTTACTTGCTTTATGTGCACCATTATTTACCAAAAGGAATGTTAATCTAAATGAATGTGCTGTTTCCAATATTCCATCAGGTGCTATTATGTATTTTGATTCAGACAGTTGCCCAACCGGTTGGGAAAAATTGACAGAAAAATACCCTCATGCGTCTTCTTCCTTTATAAGAAATCTTGGTGAAATCGATCGTACTTTTGGTTCTTTTCAAGCCACTGCTGCTCCTAATATTACGGGAAAATGGCATGCTCCAAAAATGGTTGAGGGAACTGTGGATATCGTGACAGAAGGTGCGCTCTATAATTACGATGGAAGCCGTAATCATACCGAAAAAGGGTTTTGGGGTTCGGAGGGCTTTGGTATTGGGTTGGATGCTTCACGTATTTCATCTGCATATCAAAAGGACATAACGGAAATAAGACCTCAAAATATAGCCTTACTTGCATGCAGAAAAATTTAATGTAAATTTTATTACTTGAAATAATTAGTGTAGTTTATCATTTTAGATAATTTCTTATGTAATTAAGCTATATTTTAACATACGATTTGAGAAGAAAGAATAGTGAGTTTGATAATTAAAAACTATAGGTCAAGCAGTGCTTGACATTAACTTTGTTGTCAGGCTATTCCTGACATACCACTCATTAAAATACATTTGTAGAATTTTATTGTTCGGCTTTAATTTAACACTCTATTTGAGAAGAAAGAACTGTAGGTTTGATTATTATTTAAGGTAATAAATTACACGCAACCTGCTATTATTTTTTTTTGTAAATACCATCCGCTATTTTAAAAAAACGTTCAGATAAGTTCGCCTCTTTTATGAAATTATAATATGGATCAGTAATGAATGTTCCATTCTTTTTTAGAGTTCTATAAATATCATTTATTGTATTTATACGACTGTCTTTATCAGTAATGTATGCAATTGTATTATTTATTGATATAATATCAAATTCTTCATCCGCAAATGTTTTAACAGCGTCTTGTAATCTCATATCCCATAGAGAATTTTGTTTATAAGCATTATTTAAAAAGTCAAAAATTTCATCATTTACTCTATAATAACTATTTGAATTTACATATCGCATATCACTTCTAACATCTTTTATAAAACTTGTTCTAGCATAATCAGGTTCATAAGGATATTCAAAATAAGAATGTTTAAATAATTGTTTTCTAGTAGGCCTAGATTGTAAATCAACAGTTTTTAGTTCCAAGATATCCGTTAGATTTGAATCTTTAAACAGGCTTTTTATCGTTGCTAAATAAGAAAATGGCTCCTGAGATTCCCCAATACCAGCAATTAACATTTTTTGTTTTGAATTTTTCTTAAATATTTCTCTAAATAATTTAATAATATCTATAAAATATTCGCTAGGTGCACCATATGAAGGTCCTCTTCTAAAAAAGCTTGATGCAACAATGTCATAATCTTTAGCCAATTTTTTAAAATCGGGATGCGCTTTAAAGTTTGTTTTTTTTGAATGATTGTACTTAGTATTTATTGATAAAATTCTCATATATTAAGTAAAATCCGTAAAAATTTTTTTTTGCTATTTGTTTACCCATTCAAAACTCCCAAATAGGACTTTTTACGGACTTGGCTTAAATCCTTTCTTCACACAAAGAAAAAGTCTTCATTGCGGGCTTGACCCGCAATCGCAAGAGCTAACTTATGCGACCCCGTATCAAGTACGAGGTGACATTTTAGAAATTTGAGTCCATCAAAAGACCGTTTTCGTCCAGTTTGAAATTTGTTTTTCAACTCACTTCCAACCAAACTGGACAATAAAATACAAATACATTTGTAGAATTTTATTGTTCGGCGAAACGGCGCAAATAATTAGTATCGTAGCGAGAACTCTAACATAATAAGAAAGACTCCCAAAGGAGTCTTAAATGGTGGGCAGGGGTGGATTCGAACCACCGTACACTCACGTGAACAGATTTACAGTCTGTCGCCTTTAGCCACTCGGCCACCTACCCATATTAGGTCTTTAAAAAAGCCTCTGACGGGATTTGAACCCGTGGCCTCTCCCTTACCAAGGGAGTGCGCTACCCCTGCGCCACAGAGGCAAGACTTTTTAAAGTTTATTTTGTTTTCAAAATGCCGGTGATAGGAATCGAACCTACAACCTACGGTTTACAAAACCGTTGCTCTACCGTTGAGCCACACCGGCATATAACTAACGTTACTATTACATAATATTAAGGACATAACTCTCTGTCAAGTAAGTTTTTAAAAGTTTCTTGCATTATTATCCCTAATATGTGTATAATCAATAAATAAAAACTTATAGAGGATAAAAAATGAAACTGACTGTATTAGGGCCGGGCTGTTGGGGATTGACTTTAGCATGGCTTTTAACAAATAACTTTGATGAAGTCTGTGTTTGGGGTCGAGAACAAGACATTACGGAAGAATTAAAAACACAAAAAAAATGTTCAAAACCATTAACTGTTCAACTTGATAGTAAAGTTGAAATCACTTCAGACTTAAAACACGCTATTAAAGATGCTGAAATAATTTTACTTGTTGTTGCTACCTCAGGAATAAGGGCTGTTTGCAAACAACTCTCACAGATTGGGCTTGAAAAAAATCAAATTCTTGTGAATTTATCAAAAGGTATTGAGCTTGATACGCTTTTAAGAATGTCTGAAGTTATGGAGCAAGAGCTTCCAAATGCAAATATAGCTATTCTTTCCGGTCCAACGTTAGCAAAAGAGGTATTAGCAGGAATGCCAACTCTCGCAAGTGTTGCATCAAAAAATATTGAAATTGCTAAAAAAGTACAACAAACGTGCTCTGTTCCCAATAAATTCAGACTATATACCAACCCTGATATAATAGGCGTTGAGCTTGGCGGAAGCTTAAAAAACGTTATTGCAATAGCAAGTGGGTTTGCTGACGCAATGGGGTTAGGCGACAATCTTAGAGGAGCATTGCTCACTCGAGGCATGGCAGAAATTGTTCGTATAAGTTTGGCTTTGGGTGCAAATCCCTCAACATTATATGGCTTATCCGGCATGGGGGACTTGATTGCAACTTGTTCCAGTCCGATGTCGCGTAATTTCACCGTTGGTTCTATGTTGGGAAAAGGTAAAAAAATTAACGATATTCTTAACGAACTCGGTTCTGTTGCAGAAGGCGTTAAAACATCAAAAGCTGTTTGTGACCTTGCTAAAAAATTAAACATAGAAGCTCCTATTTCAAATGCTATATATGAGGCGGTTTATACGGATATAACACCGGCTCAAGTGGTTGAAAAACTTATGGCAAGAAAACTGAAAGAAGAAGATTCTTATAACATTAAATAATGTAACACTTTGTTAAAATTTACAAAACATGCTAACAAACAAAATTTTTTCAAAGGTTTAGTGCAAAAGGTCGATGAAAATTTTTGTCATGACCTGTAGAATGAGAGAAATTAGAAAGAAAACACGATTAACAAAACGGATGTTTTGTCTTTACGAAGGGAGAATACTCACTAAATGGTCGATAGTCATTCACTAAATTCAGTAGCAGCGCCCACCTCCGCATTTAATTTTAAAAGCGGTGATATTTCTGGGACTGCAGCAAGAACTTCGGATGACAAAATGGGACAAGGTAATGAATACTACGCTCAATACCAAGAAGAAGAACAATTTAGACCTGATGAAAGGTATGTTGATCGTTCAGCGCAGTTAAGAGCAACTCTAAACTCTCTTGCGATGATGAATGTTGCTAATATTTTAAAAAATACTAAAAAAACTAAACCCCTTAAAGAAAAAACAGAAAAAGAAAAAAAAGAAAAAAATCAATACGAGGAACCTGAATACGAACATAGTCCCGAAGATTGAATGTTTATAAAAAACTGCTTGTCAAACCAAAAAAATGATTATAAAATTATTTTAGGAGGTTAAATGGCAGTTGCTTATTTGTGTTTAGGTTCGAATGTAGGTGATAAAGTCGGTTTTGTTCAACAAGCTGTTAAACTGTTGCAAAACAGCGTGGATTTTACCCTCGTTCGCTCTTCAACCGTTTATGAAACAGAACCATGGGGTAACAAGGACCAAGATTGGTTTGTAAATGCTGTTATTGAAATAAAAACAAAAATGTCTCCGACTCAACTCCTTCATCATTGTCAACAAATTGAAATGCAATTAGGCAGAGTTCGTGAAGGTATTCCTCGTTGGGGACAAAGAACAATTGATATTGATATTTTATTTTACAATAACGAAATAATAAATTTGCCTGAGATTACTATACCTCACAAGCTTTTACATGAAAGAGCCTTTGTTCTTGTTCCTTTGATGGAGCTTATTCCTCTTTTTAAACATCCTGTTTTTGGCAAAACTATTGCAGAGTTACATGATGAACTTGAAAAACCTGAAGATGTATTTTTATATGGGACAATAGGAATATGAAAATAGGAATTATTGGCGCAGGTCCTTCCGGTGTTATGACCGCTATTGAAGCATCAAAAAACATAGAAAATGAAATTACTTTAATAGACGAAAATGAACCGCTTATGACATTATTGCCAACAGGTGGTGGTCGTTGTAACCTTGCACATTGCGAATATGATAATTCTGAATTAATAAAATTTTATCCCAGAGGCGGACGGTTCTTATTGTCAGTTTTTTCAAGATTTGCGACCGGAGATACTATCGATTTTTTTGAAAAAATAGGGGTGAAAACATATGTGCAAAAAGATTTAAGAATTTTTCCCGTTTCCAACAGCGCTAAAACCGTCAAAGAAGCCATGTTGACGCAATTAAAAAACAAAAATGTTAAAATAATAAAAAAGAAAGTTATTTCTTTTAAAAAAGATGGCGATATTTTTATTGTGCAGACTCAAAATAACAAATATATTTTTGATAAACTTGTTTTTTCAGGCGGGATAAAAAAGAATTATGATTTATTAAAAGAAGCAAAAATAGAATTAATTGCACCAAAACCGGCTTTGTGTGCCTTATGCATTGAGGAAAAAGAATTATATTCTTTGGCAGGAGTAACTTTAAATAATGTAACCGCCATCTTTGACGGAAAAAAAGAACTTGCTGATAATTTATTAATTACGCACAATTCTATTTCCGGCCCATTAGCATATAAAATATCTTCCTTAAATGCTTATCATTCTTTTCCATATAAAATTCACTTGAATTTTGTAAATGAAACATTGCAAGAATTTGATAAAAAATTGATAACGCTTTTAAACGAAAATTCTAAAAGAAATTTTGCAAATATTCTATCACAATTTATACCACATTCTTTTGCTTTATATTTATTAAGAAAATCCGAATGTCCTGAAGGTATAAAAGCCAGCCAAATTGACAAAAAATTAAGAAAAAAAATAGTAGAATTATTATGCAATTATGAGTTAAAAATTATTTCTCAAAAACCTGATGGAGAAATAGTTACAGCCGGTGGAGTTAATCTTGATTTTATAAATCCAAAAACTTTAGAATATAAATCTATCAATAATTTATATTTTTGTGGTGAAGTTTTAAATGTAGATGGTTATACCGGAGGATTTAATCTTCAATTTTGTTGGTCTTCAGGCCATATAGTTGGGTCTGCGCTATTAAACTAAGTTTTTTGTTATTTTATTTTTTTAGTGTACAATATTTGTGTAATTAAGTTGAGGATATTTATATATGAACGAATATGTTTTAAAATTAAAAAAGGGCGAAATGGAGTTAGAAATTAAATCTACAGACTTGGAATTTATTCGTGAGCAACTTCTAAAATGGCAAAATGAAGTAGTATCATAGGGAAAATGGCTACATATACTGTTGTTGTAAAAAAGGGTGAGATAGAATTTAGCTTTTCCGGAACAGACAAGGATTTTGTTGTTTCTCAGATTGATTTGCTTTTTTCTAAAATAAAAGTAGAAAAAAAACCGATTTATGACAACTCAGCAAGTGCTAAGATAGATATAGTCCAAAACAAAGAACTTAAAAAGCCTTCTGTTGAAGAAAAAAAATCTGACAACTTTGTCATCAAAACTGATATTGCAGAAAAGACAGAGGAAAACACTATTACGAATTACACCGAAGCCCCCCCTTCTGTTTTTGATGAAAATACACAACCACAACCAACTATTGAAGAAAAAAATGACAGAGAATTAGATTTGCTTTTTTCTCCCAAAGGGCAATTTGATGAAGAAGATGAGATTGTTGAAGAACCAATTTCTGCAACAAAAGAATTAATTTCTTTAGAAAATTCTTCTGAAACCGCTGAAGAACCTTCTTCGTCAGAACAAAATACTAAAGAAGTTACAGAAGAAAACATAGAAACTCAAGATACTATTCTGCCTATGGAAGAAAACCAAGAACCACTAAAAGAAACAGTTTCTTTTGGTGATTTTGATAACATTTTAGCGCAAAAAATGACAGATGGTGATTATCTGGAAGAAACACAAAAAAATGAACCTAAAAATTATGATGAACTTATAAAAAATGTTCAAACAGATAATCTAATCGATTATTTAATTATAACCGCATATTATATGTTAGAAAATGAACACTTATCTTCATTCCAGCTAAAACAACTTAATAGCAAATTATTTAGTTCTATGAAAATGATGGTAGACAGAAAAACTGTTCAAAGAGCTATTTCTGAAGGTTTGTTGTTTGTGGTTTCAGACGGAAGTGAAAACGGCGGGATTGTTGAGTACGCACTTAGCCCTGCGGGTCGGGAGTATTACTTAAATGCCGGAGTCTAAAAAGGTTGCCGTTCTTCTAAGCGGGGGGGTTGACAGCAGTGTTTGTGCATTTATGCTCAAACAACAAGGATACGACGTTGTAGCACTTACCGGAAAAATGTTTAGTTCTCCTGAAGCTGATTTGATAGTCCAAAACGCTAAAAGCGTTGCTACCGCACTCGATATTGAACATTTTGTTTTTGATGTAAGCAAAGACTTTCAAAAAGAAGTTGTAGATTATTTTGAAAAATCTTACCACAAAGGCGAAACACCAAATCCTTGTATTTTTTGTAATAAAAAAATAAAATGGGGTAAACTTTTCGATTTTGCTATTAATGAACTTGGTGCAGATTATGTAGCAACGGGACATTATGCAAATATTGTTGAAAATAATGGCATTTTTTCTCTTTTTCCGGCAAAAGATGAAAAAAAAGATCAATTATACTATCTTTTTGTGCTTAATCAAACTCAATTATCAAAAACTATGTTTCCATTGGCCGGCATCTTGAAAGAAGATATAAGGAAAATTGCACAGGAAAATAATTTGCCATCAAAATCTTCAAAAGAAAGTCAGGATATTTGTTTTATCCCAAAACCTTTGACAACAAAAAAATATTTATTAGATAAATTTGGAGAAAAAAAGGGTTCTTTTGTTTTACGCTCAAGCGCAGAGCGAATTGGGGAGCATAACGGTTGTTGGCAATATACAATAGGACAGAGAAAAGGTATTGGAATAGCTTACCCTGAACCTTTATATGTTTTGGGTACTGATGTAGAAAAAAATATTGTTTATGTAGGAACAAAAAACGAACTTTTTGACAAAGAATTATACCTAAAAAACTTGGTGTTTCAATCTGGAAAAGAAATTGAGGAATTTGATGCTCATGCTAAAATTAGATACAACATGCCCAAAGTTAATGCCAAGATTAAAAAAGAAAATAACAACTGGTTAATTACTTTTGAAAATGAAGTTTCCGCAATAACAAAAGGACAAGCTTTAGTTGTTTACGATAAAAATGACGGACATCTTATTGGTGGTGCTTGGATTTAGTTTTTCAAACATTCCATTAAGTCTAAAAATTCAGGAAAAGATATATCGACCCATTGAAATTCTTTAATTAAAATTGGTTTTTTAGCAATTAAACCTGCCACATATAGGCTCATAGCAAGTCTATGGTCATGATAACATTCAACCTCTGCCCCGCCATTAATTTCTGTTTTTCCTTCAATTATGAACCCATCAGGGGTCTCTGTTGCATTTACCCCAATTTTTGACAATTCTTTTATTAAACAACTTATTCTGTCAGCTTCTTTGTTCCTAAGATCTTGTGCGTCTTTTACAAGGGTTTTTCCTTTAGCTTGAGTTGCTAAAATCGCGATAACGGGCAATTCATCTATTAATCTTGGAATTATTTCTCCGCTAATTTCTATTCCTGTTAGTTCGGAATATTTTACCCGTACATCTCCAACCTCTTCTTTACAAATAATTTTTTTATCAAGAATTTCTATATTAGCACCCATTTTCTCAAGAACATCTAAAATTCCTGTTCTTGTGGGGTTTAAGCCGACATTTTTGATAATTATATCCGAATGAGGAATAATGCAAGCAGCCACCATAAAAAATGTTGCTGAAGAAATATCGCCGGAAATTGTTAAATCTCTTGCAATTAATTGTGATTTTTTTATAGTTGTAATATTTTTTTCTGTTTTAATATCAGCACCAAGGTATTCTAACATTAATTCTGTATGATTCCTTGATTGATAAGGTTCTTCAAAAATTGTTTCTCCTTGCGCGTTTAATCCGGCTAGTAAAATACAAGATTTAACTTGTGCAGAAGAAAGCTTACTTTTATAATTAATTCCTTGCAAAGGTGTGCCTATAATTTCTAAAGGCGCTTTAAAATCATTATGATTTATTTTTGCCCCCATCAAGTCAAGCGGTTCGATTATTCTTTTCATTGGTCGTTTTGATAAACTTGTATCTCCAATCAACGTAGAATTAAAAGATTGTCCTGACAAAACACCGGCAATTAGCCTCATTGTTGTTCCTGAGTTACCGCAATCCAAATTTTGAAGCGGTTGGCGAAATTTTTTATTCGCTGTTATAATAAGATTTTTTTCATCAAGAAAATCAACATCACAGCCAAGTTGTTTAATTATATTAAGCGTTGAATGACAATCCGCACCTTTAGAAAAATTAGAAACTTTAGTTCTTCCCGCAGCTAAAGAACTAAACATAACCGCTCTATGACTTATTGATTTATCCGAAGGGATTTCAATAGAACCTTTTAAACCGGAAACAATTTTTTTACTGAGAATATTCATATTTTTATTAGATTATATTTTTATAAAAAAGGCAAGAGCGGATTGAGTTTTTGGCTAAGCGCTTAACAAAAGTTTACAATAGGTGTTGACAATATTTTTTTTGTGTGTCATTATAACAATACACGAGATTTAAGTGTACAACACACACTAAATGAAACATTAATAAACACAAATTTATACTAACCCGAAACATAAAAACTCCTAAATAATAAACACAAAAAGACCATTAGGATGCAGAAAACAATCCACCCAATTACAGGGTGGTTTTTTTTGTTTGTTTGCGCTTTTAGTGTAGGTTTGACAATTAATAAAAGATATTTTTCTTTACATTTTGCTTGTAAAAATTTCATTATTGTTTTTTTTAATTTATAATTAATTATAGGATTAATTTATGAGGAAAAATTATGTCTGAAAATAAACTGCCAGAAGGCGTTGGTAAAAAAATCGTAGAGGCGCTAAAAAAACAATCTGAAATAGAAGTTACGGCAATGCCTGAATTTTCTGATGAAACAGAAATGGAGAATTTAATCACAGATGAAGTTGAAGAAATGTTTGCTGATGAAGAATTGGCTCTAAATGAAAAACAAGAACAAACAGATTTTTCATATCAAGCCCCTCCGGTTACGCCTCAATATAACGAGCCGGTATACCAACAACCATACGAGCAGGATATTCCGTATGTTATGGCGCAGCAGTATAGAGAACCGCAGCCAACAATGAATTATACATATATGGAAAATTCATATTCAGAACAACCACAAACACAATATCAGGTTAGAGAATTTAATATTCCGTCTAATGTAGCAGTGTTAAAAAGATTGATTTCTCAACTGCCACAAGGCGTTTCAAAACAAACCGGAGCGCAGATTATCAGACAAACAATGGAAGCTTTGGGTATATCGATGTCTACTGTTTTGTCAGAAGCTCAAAATTTCCAAGATGGATTAAACACTTCTGTAAGAGACTGTGTTTCTACGATACAAGAGTATAAAAACAATATTAAAAACTTAGAAAAACAAGTTAGCGATTATCAAAAACAATCAGCTCAAGTAAATGATTTGATTAGCTTGTTTATAATGACTGACAAATAGGAAAATTAATGATTAAATACGCAGTAAAAATGCTTAAAAACAAGTTTTACCCTTTGATTTATCCGGAGGGAACCAAGCTTGAAGGCGGGCAATATATTCTTGTGCGGACAGAAAAAGGCGAAGAGGCAGTAAAAGTCATCGTTGTTAACTCAGAAATAGCTAAACATTGGGAAAAATACAAACCCGAAGGACTTGAGTTTGTTCGTGTTATGTCTAAAGAGGACATTGCTCAGCTTGATGAAATAAAAAAAGAAGAATATATCGCATTTAACAAGTGTAAAGAATTAGTTTCAAAACACAAACTATCAATGAATCTTGTTCAAGCTCGTTATACATTTGACAGAAAGAAAGTAACTTTCTATTACACAGCACAAGAAAGAGTTGATTTTCGAGAATTACTAAAAGACCTTACTCAAACTTTTAAACGTACGAGAATTGATTTAAGACATATTGGAGTTAGGGATGAAACTTCTATTGTAGAAGGCAATGGTTTGTGCGGAAAGCCTTTCTGCTGTTGCTCTTGGCTTAGAAAATTTGACAGTATTAATATAAAATTAGCAAAAGACCAAGGAATGCCCATTACTCCGGGAAAAATTTCCGGAACATGCGGTCGTTTGCTCTGCTGCTTAAATTATGAGTATAAAGATTACATTGAAGCCGCAAAAGAAATGCCGCCTGTTGGTTCAGGGGTTATGAGCGCAGATGGATTGGGTCGTATTTGTAGTATTAACTTTTTGAGTGAAAAACTCTCTGTTAAATTAGAAGACGGAAAAATAAAAGAATACACAAAAGACGAGTTGGAAGTTGTTGATACTAAGATTGATATAGATATCGATAATGTTCAAATAGGATATCCGATAGATGAAAACGACGCAAAAATCGATATTAGAAAGTTGGAAGATGACAGAAACAGCACTACGGGTAACGTGTAGCTTTTGCACATACAGATTGTAACGTATATGTTGCATATTTTATGATAGAATTATTTTGTTAGTATAAATTTAATAAGGAGTTGAACATGAGTTGCGTTTTAACAGAAAAAAAACAATATAAAAAAGTTGTTCGTGATGCTTTAAAAACACTTGGGAAAAAGAATTTTGCTCTTATTGTGCATGGAAGCAGTTTTCCGTCAAATGATGGCAAAAATACAGGTTTTGGAACTCCTAATTCTGAAGCGGGTAAAAGGGTTATAGATTTTGCTGAAGGTGTTTTTAATGCAATTCAGCTTGGACCTCAAGGTAAAACTAAGGGAATTGATTCTTCTCCTTATACGGGAACTATTTTTTCTACAAACCCTTTGTTTATTGATTTAGAGCAATTAACTACAAAAGATTGGGATTGTTTGTTGAGCGAGACAACTTATAATGAAATTTGTGCAAATAATCCAAATAAAGATACAAACAAAACTGCTTATTCATATATTTTTGAAGCGCAAGACAGAGCATTAAAAGAAGCTTTTGTTAATTTTAAAAATTCTAAGAAATTTAAAAAAGATTATGAAAAATTTGTCAAAGAAAATTCTTTTTGGTTAGAGAAAGATTCATTATACGAAGCTCTAATTTTTGAACATCAAAATGATTATTATCCAATGTGGAAATCAGACATGGATAAACGACTTTTCAATCCTATTAACGAAGATGAAAAAGAAAAATTTGCTCAAAGAATAGAAAAATTAAAAAACAAATATGCTGAAGTTATCGAGTATTATTGTTTCTGTCAGTATGTTGCATTTGAGCAAAATGCACAGACAGCAAAATATGCAAAGAAACATGATATTAAGATGATTGCAGACAGACAAGTTGCTTTTTCTGATAGAGATGCTTGGGCTTATCAGGCATATTTCTTGGATGGTTGGTGCTTAGGCTGTCCTCCTGACTATTTCTCAGAAGATGGTCAAGCTTGGGGCTTTCCAGTTATGAACCCTGAAACTATGTTTAATAAAGACGGTTCTCTCGGTGAGGGCGGAGAGTTAATGAAAAAGCTTTACAAAAAAATGTTTACAGAAAACCCTGGTGGTGTTCGTATTGACCATATTGTAGGGTTAATCGACCCATGGGTATATGTAAAAGGTCATAAGCCGAAAATAGAAGAAGGAGCAGGCAGATTGTATTCTTCTCCTGAACATCCTTTCTTATCAAGATTTGCAATTGCAACAATGGATGATTTAAACACAGAAGTTGAGGCTGATAAAGAAAAACGTATTAAATCTTTAACAAAAGAACAAATCAGAAAATACGGGGCTTTAATAGAAAAAATCGTTATTGCTGCTGCAAAAGAATGTGGCTTGGACAAAGATGCTATCGTGTGTGAAGATTTGGGCACATTAACTTATCCTGTTGAAAACGTAATGAAAGAATATAAGTTGCAAGGTATGCGTCTTACTCAATTTGTTGTTGCAGAAGAGCCTGAACATCCATATAGAGGTAGCAATATTGAGGAAAGAAGTTGGACAATGGTTGGAACACACGACAACGAACCAATTGCTATGTGGGCAAAAAATATTGTCAATACTCCTGAAAGTTATCCACATGCTAAAAACCTTGTTGAGGACTTTTTCTTTGAGTTGGATGAACAGGCTAAGAATGATACTATTGTTAGACTTACAACAGATGCTAAATTTTTAACTCAAACAAAATTAGTTGAGCTTTTTGCTTCTAAAGCCGAAAATGTTCAAGTGTTCTTTACGGATTTGTTAGGAATGATGGATGTTTACAACAGACCGGGAACATCAGGTGACAAAAACTGGTCTTTGAGAATGCCTAACAATTTTGAGGAATATTATTGCGAACAGCTTCAAAAGGGGAAAGGCTTAAACTTGCCATTGGTTTTAAAATTAGCAATTGAAGCCAGAGGAAGTGAATTTGCAGAAAAAAATCAAAAAATGATAAAAGAACTTGAAGAATTAATATAATAAAAAGGGGCGAACGCCCCTTTTTAACCAGTTAAAATAAAGAGCTAACGTTCATCGAATTAGGCTTCATTTTTTGGGGCCTCCGTCCATTTTCAACCTGTCTGCTCATTAAGCTAAAGTTCGTCGGGCTAGGATTTAGGGTTAGTTGACCTGCTGTGCAGGGGATTCTTCACCCGCTTTATGGGTTCTGAATGACAAAAAAACAACCGTCATTCAGTGTGAAACCCTGTAATGCCGTTTTTCTTTCTAAAACAATGCAAAAAGAAAGCCCCGAGTGGGGCTTTCAAATTCTGTCTTTATACGTTACGAACTATTTTCCGCCGTACATAATTTCACGACCAACAAAGTTAGCAGGTCTAGCGCCATCAGCGTGAATGTTTACAGGGAAACAATCTTTAGCTCTAACTTTTCCATTACTGTAAGTTGTTTCTGTTGCAACTTGGCAAGTACCTTTGTCACCATTTACGTCAACAACAACTGTGTACAAACAGCCAGTTGGATTGCTACCAGCATCGTATTTGTAATCTCCATTAGTACATGTCTTAGCTCCAGCTGATCCATCCATATTTCCGGATGGGAATTCAATTACCATACCATCAGATAAGTAAATAGCAGCGTTTCCTGCAGCATTTGTTGCTCCGTATGCTTTGCCTGTAGTCCTACCAGTTGTTGTATCAACAACTTGCATTCTTTGTTGGAATACTGCATTAGCTACACCATAGTCTGCATTAAAAATACCAGTAGTTCCTGTAGAAGTATAGTTTGACATATCTGTACCTTCCAAAGCATATTGCATTGTAATCGCTTGGTTGATAGTAGATATAGCTTTTTTAAATCCTGTTTTAAATTCCTGATCTGAAGTATTGCTCATCAATGTAGGAATTGTCATAGCAGCAATTACACCGATAATAGTCAATGTAATTAGGACCTCTGCCAAAGTAAATCCAAATCTTTTTGTCATTTTTCCGCCTTTCATAAATATCAGCTTAACACTAACTTTATATACATCTATTATATATAATTTTTATACATATTTCAAGACATGTACTAAAATTACTTTACAATTTTAATACTACTCTTGTTTTTTGTCAATACAGCTGATAATTGTATTTATTACACAATAAGCTAGGTATAAACCAGCAACAGGTGGGACAAATGGGGTTGATGAGGGTGATATTTTTTTTATTTCTTTTCCATTTGCATTAATTAGCCCCAATTCCTTTGTCAGAGGCTTTTTTGAGGGTTCTTTACTGAACACGCATGTTATGCCTGAAGTTATGTTATAAGTGTTAAGTTTACGAATTAAATTCTTAACAAAACTACATTTAATTTCTTTTGATTCAGAAATATCTGCGATAAACAATTTAGTAGGGTCTATTCGATTGCCTGCTCCCATTGAAGAAAAAACAGGAATTTTGTTTTGGTGACAATATACTAATAGTGCGATTTTTGCGTGTTGGGTGTCTATTGCATCTATTACAAAATCAGGTTTTTGTGCAAAAAGTTCATTGTTTTTGCTTTCATCATAAAAACCGTCGTAAATTTGTATTTCGACATTTGGATTTATATCTTTTAACCTTGATTCAAATAGTTTTGTTTTTTTTCTTCCTACGGTACTATTTAGAGCGACAAGTTGTCGGTTTATGTTGGTTGTTGAAACTTCGTCAAAATCAACTAATGTAATTTTTCCGATACCTGCTCTTGCTAAGGCTTCTGCGCTATAACCTCCAACTCCGCCAATGCCAAATATCATAACGTGTTTTTGGGTGATAATTTCTTGTGCTTTTTCACCCCAGTACATTATGTTTCGTGAAAAAATTTCTTGATTTGTTTTGTTCATATTTTGAATTTTAGCATGAAAATATTTTGTAATGACGGGTGGTTTATTACTCCATATCGACTTATCGGTTAATGGTGTCCGCAATGATGATGCTCACCATGCCCTCCATGGCAGTTGTGATGGTCATCATGCCCGCAAGAATTCTCTCCGGTTTTAAGTTCATTTTTTAAATATAGTTCAACGACTTCTTGTATCGGCAATTCGGGGCAGCCCGTAATAACTTTAATTCCGCTTTGTTCTAATACCATCATTGGTCTTCCGCCCATACCGCCTGCGAGTACGACGTCAACGCTTTGTCCTGCCAGCCAACCTGCACTTTGGCAGCTGACCCCGCCTTCCGGTGCATCAGTGTAGAGTTTTGTTATTTCATTTGTTTCTTCGTTTACTTCTGCAAAAGAAAATATTTCGCAGTGCCCAAAATGTGCGCATAATTTTTTGTCTGCTGTCGGGATTGCTATTTTCATTGTTTTTCTCCTCTTTTTAAAATTCTGATTTTATATTTTAATGATGAACCAAAAACAAATAAAACAACCCCCACCTATTTTGGTGAGGGTTATTTGATTTTTAATTTAGGAATCTTAAATAGACATAACCTGAGCTTATTAATAATGATATTATCATTACGACAAAACCATATTTTAGGAATCTCATAAATGGTATAGGGTATCCGTTGTGCGCTGATGCTTCTGAAACAATAACATTTGCGGCTGCGCCGATAATTGTCATGTTTCCTCCCAAACAAGCGCCCAAGGATAAACACCACCATAGTGGGTATGTATAATCAACTCCCATTGTTTTTTGAATTTCCAAAAGCATGGGGGCCATTGTTGCTGTATAAGGAATGTTATCAATTATCCCTGAAATGAAGCCTGATGCCCAAAGGATAATCATTGCTGTTAGTTCTAACGAGCCTTGAGTGACGTTTAAAATCCATTGAGCCATCATTGCTATACCACCTGAGGCTTCCAAGCCGCCTATAATGATAAACAAGCCAATAAAGAAGAAAATAGTATTCCATTCTACTTCATCAAGAATTTCTTTTGGTTTTTCAAACAAAAGTAAAAAGCTTGCGCCTAGCATTGCTGTAACGCAAGTTTCAATATGGGTTATATCATGCATTACAAAGCCGAAAATTACCAATGCCAATACTAATCCGCTTCTAATCATAAGCGGAAAATTAGTAATTGTTTTTGAGTTATCTAAATTTGCAACAGCTTTCATTTTTTCAGGTTCCGCAACAAGTTGTTTTCTAAATACGAACATCATTAATGAAACAATTACAAGTAAAATAACGCTAACCACACCAGTAAGTTCTTTTAAGAAACTCATAAAAGATAAGCCGGCAGCGCTACCTATGATAATGTTTGGCGGATCCCCAATTAGAGTTGCGGTACCACCAATATTTGATGCAAATATTTCTGTTATCAAAAACGGTAATGGGTTGATATCTAATTGTTTTGCGATAAAGAATGTAACAGGCATTATTAGAATTACAGTCGTTACGTTATCCAAAAAGGCTGATGTTACTGCTGTAAAAAGGCCTAATGTAAATAAAACTGTTTTAGGGTGTCCTTTTGTTAGTTTTAATAACTCGTTTGCTACCCAGTTAAACATTCCGCTCTTTGTTGCAATGCTGACAATAATCATCATTGAAACAAGTAAAAATATTACGTTAAAATCTATAAAATTTATAAAATAATGTGGGTTTAGTGCTCCGTCAAGTACTTTTGTTTGGCTAACCAAACCAATAATAATTGTTATAGCTGCTCCTACCAACGCAATTGTAACTTTTGGAATTTTTTCCAAGGCTATAAAAATATATGCTATTAATAATATCGTAGCAGAAATTCCAACAGCATGCGATTGTACCAGTGTATATAAAGCTTCCATTATGCTCTCCTTTGTTGTGCATGAGCAATTGCAATTGCCAATGCAATTTCACTATCATCTGTTTTTGTTTTCTTTTTTGTTGTTTGTTCTTTAACTTCTTCAGGAAATATTTCATTAAATTTTTTGATTATAACGGCAGTAATGTCCATTACATAAACCATAATTACTAAAAATGCGAATACTACGCCCATACCTATGAGCATAATAATCGAACCAACCTGAAGGTTGCTTGCGAAGTTTTCCATATTTGCTCCTTAATTTTTTGTATTATAAATAACTGCAATATTTTTTGTATTGCCTAACAATGGGAGAATATGGATTAGGGGGCTCGCGGGTTTAAAGAATATGCTATTTTTTGTTTATTTATATTAAATATTTCTTGGTGTTTAAATATAATTTGAGAATTAAATTTTTTATTATTATTGTGTTCTATTTTCGCATGAGTATCTTCAATTGAGTTTGAAAATAATTGTGAAATATTAAACTGATTTGAGTTAGCAATATAATGCTTTGTTGTTAAATCAGGGGTAATAATTTCTGTTAAATCATTACTTATTACTTGAACAGAACAATCAGGTTGAGTTATGGGGTCATTGCTTTCAAATGAGCATAAACAACCTGTAATTGTTAAAAATATAAATAATATGAAAGATAGTAGTTTTTTCATACAAATATTTTATAACAAAAATAATAGTGTTTTTGTTTTAGTTTTGAGCCGACAAATAAGCTTGCGGGTAGTGATAGTCTTCTTTAAAGCCGGCAAAACGATACATTTTTATTGCTGCAAAATTATCGGTTTCGACGCTTGCATTAACTTCAGTTAATTTAAGAATGCCCTTTTGTGAAAGTTCAAAACAGTCTTCTACCGCGGAATGAACAAGTGCTTTTCCCAGTGATTTTTTGTGGTGTTCCTCTTTTATTCCGACTAGTGGAAGATTTCCGATGGTTCCGCCTGTAATATTTACCAAGCAAAGACCTATGGGGTTGTCGTTGTATAGCGCAACTTTAGTGGCTTGCGGAATAAATTCACCATATGTCCCATCAATAATTTTACCTACAATATCTTCACAGCCTTCTTTTGTTAAAAATCTAGGGTCAAAAAGGGCATCGGATTTTGTTTTAAATGCTTCATTTATAATTTCTGCTGCGTATGGTTTATATTCATTTGACCAGTTTTCAATACTATATCCTTTTGGTAATTCAGGTGTTTTTGTGTTTTTTAATATTGCTACGCTTGAAAGGTCATCAAAAATAAATCTTTCAACTGCAAGACCTATGAGTTTAAATCCATAGTGGGTGATATCACAAACAAAATCATCTTGTTTTCCCAAAAGTGGATAGGTTGTTGTTTTTTCTTGGATTAAGTATTTGTTTTCTTCCAAAAATCTTTCAAGTAAAACTTTTTTCTTTGGAATTATATTTTCATTTCCCAAACAATGAATAATATTTAATTCAATTGCATCAGAAATTAATGTTGTAGCGGCTAAAAAGGCTGTGGGTATTTCATCTTCTGTTAAAATAATACATTGAAACAAGCCATCTTCAACAGCTTTGCAAAATTCTTCACATGTTAAAGGTTCAAGCTCAAACTTGTACTCTGTTTTAGCCATATTATAAAAATCGTTATAAACTCCGGCAAATATTCTATAGTGCTCGGGTCTGAGAAAATCTGTTTTGTATACCATTATATTTGCCATTAGTGAACCTCATTTCCTAATAAGTGGTGCATTCTTTCTTTTTTTGTGTGTAAGTATTTTTCGTTATATTTAGTTACGCAAGATGCAACTTGAACTCTTTCTGCTATTTCCAGTCCGTAACCTTCAAGCCCGATAATTTTTTTAGGATTGTTTGTTATGAGATTAAATTTTTTATAACCTAAATCTCTTAAAATTTGTGCGCCAATACCGTAATCCCTTAAATCAGACGGAAAGCCCAAAGAAATATTTGCGTCGATTGTATCTTGTCCTTGTTCTTGGAGCGCATAGGCTTTAATTTTATTGATTAACCCGATGCCGCGACCTTCGTGTCCACGCAAATAAACTAAAGCACCTTTGCCGTAGTCGGAAATCATTTTCATTGCAGAATGAAGTTGTCCGTTGCAGTCGCATTTTAAACTATGGAAAATATCTCCGGTTAAACATTCTGAGTGCATTCTGACAAGCGGGATTTTATCAGTTCCATCATCTTTTACGAGGGCAACTTGTTCAACTCCTGACAAGTGGTCTTGATAACCGTATATTTTAAATTCACCAAACAGGGTCGGCAAATTAGCTATTGCCTCTCTGGATACAAATTTTTCCGTGGCAACACGATATTTTATTAGTTGTGCAACCGTAATAAATTTTAAACCATGTTCTGTTGCAAACTTTTTTAAATCGTCACGACGAGCCATTTTGCCATCATCATTAAGAATTTCACAAAGCACACCTGCCGGGGTTAATCCGGCAAGCCTTGCTAAATCAACGGTTGATTCTGTGTGTCCTGCTCTTTTTAACACTCCGCCTTTTTTAGCAATGAGAGGAAATATATGACCCGGTCTACGTAAGTCATTAGGTTTTGCATCAGGTGCTACGGCAACTTCTATTGTTTTTGCCCTGTCGTGTGCGGATATGCCTGTTGTAACACCATATTTCGGGTCGGCGTCAATACTTTGTGTAAATGCCGTACCTTTTACATCTGTATTATTTTTAACCATTTCTGTTAGGTTAAGCTGTTCTGCTTTTTCAGGTGTTATCGCAAGACAAGTGAGGCCTCTGCATTTTGTTGCCATAAAATTTGTAATTTCCGGTGTTATTTTTTCGGCGGCACAAATTGCATCACCTTCGTTTTCTCTATCTTCATCATCAGCAATTATTACGATTTTTCCTTGTCTGAAATCTTCAATTGCTTCTTCAACAGTATCAAAAATTTTTTTATTCTCTGTGTATTTTTCCATTTTTTTTCCGACTTGTTTTAAATAAAGCCATTTTCTTCTAAAAAGGCTTTTGTTATGTTAGTAGTATTATTGCTTACATGTGAAAAATTTTCAATATATTTGGCAATAATATCTGTTTCGATGTTTACAATATCTCCTGTTTTTAGTGAGGAGAGATTTGTATTTTGCATTGTGTGAGGTATTATTGCGACAGAAAATATATTATTCTCAATGCTCGCAATGGTTAAACTTATTCCGTTTATTGTAATTGAGCCTTTATATATTAAATATTTTCTTAGTTCATTTTTAAGTTTAAAAAACATTTTATATGAAAAACCGTCTGATTTTTTTTCAATAAATTCTGCGGTGCCGTCAATATGTCCTGAAACTAAATGTCCGTCAAGCCTTGAAGAGAGCGTCATTGCTCTTTCAAGGTTAACCGTATCGTTTTGTTTTAGTTGTGAAAAATTGCTTATGTTTAATGTTTCGTTGCTTGTGTTTACTGTTATTGAGTTTTGTGTAAAATCGGTGACTGTATGGCAGGCTCCATTAATAGCTATGCTTGCCCCAATTTTTATATCTTCTAAAATTTTATTACAATTAATGACAAAAGTTGCGCCTTTTTGCGTTTTTTCAACTTTTGCGACCGTTCCTATTTCTTCAATCAGACCTGTAAACATACTTCTAATTTATCATAGGCAAAAAGTATTTTCCAGTATTAATCAATATTGATATTAAAAATATTGTCGACCCAAACCCCTTTTCCTGTAGATATTTTTTTGTAAATATCTTCTTTTTGCCATTCTAAAAAGGCTTTTTGTTTTGTTTCGTCAAGAGTGGCTGAGGAGTTACGGTATTTTTTTGCTATATCTTTTCTGACTCCGCTATAATGGTGCATTACAATATTTGACATTACACAAATTTTATAGAAAAAAGAAAGCGGTATTTGTCTTGTCGGGTCAACTACCCATGGACAGGGGGAGCAAGCATCCAGTTCTAATTTGCTCTTTTTATTTATTTTGTGAATAAATGGTACAAACATTTGTAAAAAATGGCTTTCTCTGCAATTAATATGACTGTATGAATATAGATTACAAATGCTGTGGGTTATTTTGTATTTTGTTATAAAATCTTTTGCTTTTTTAAATTCTTTTTCTTCGTAAAATTCGTCTGCATCCATTGTTAAAAAATGACTACAATTTGCTTTTTTAACATACTCTAAACCAAGATTTCTTTTGTTGAGTTCGTTTTGTTGGGCGCTGAGTGTTGTATCCGGAACAAAAAGAATAAGTTCGTCTATTAGACCTTTTTCTTTTAAGTTTGCAAGAACGGGCTCAAGTGTTTCATTGCATGGTTCTCCAAACCAAGATTTTTTTTGCCAAACAACATTTATGTATTCACATTGATTTCGAATACTTTTTATAGAGTATTCCAAGAGTTCTTCACCGTCCCAAACAGAATAAGAAACTCCTAGTTTCATTGGTTTTATTTTGTTTTTTGGAAATATAAAATTTCTAATTTTTGTTTTAATTTCTTTATTAGGTATTATTTTGTCAGCAATTGCGTTTATAAGATACCACATTTTATGTCCTTTTTGGTTAAGTATAACATGTTATCTCATATTATTGGGGGAATTTTTTCGTTGTTTGTAAAAAAAACTTAATAATTTTGATATAATATTTTTACAAGTTTCAAACAATCCTTATACATAAAAAATAAGGGTAGTGTTTTAAAGGAAAAAAGACAATGGCAATGAATTTAGTTAACTTTTTTATGCAACCGCAATCAGTTGGAAATGTTAATTTAACACCAATGATTGAGAGTACAAAAGTTGGAGGAAATCCTTTTATTTCGTCCTCAACTTCTGCAGGCAAAAGTGAGTTTTATGCTAAAAATAAACCTGTTCAAGGTGGTTATTTTGCCGGTTATTATAATGGAAAACCAAATATAGTTGGGCAACGATTATTTATTGAGGTTTAGACAATTTTTCTATTTTTTTAATGTAGTTCTTTAAGTCTGCAATTTGTTTTGGCTTTAGATATTTAAATTGTCCCCGTTTTAGTCCTGCCAAATCAATATTTGCGCAAGAAACCCTTTTAAGTGCTAAAACAGGGTGACCTAAAAAGTCTAACATTTTTCTGATTTGTCTGTTTAGTCCTTGGTATAGAACAATTTCCAATACTGTATTTTTCCCTTCAAATTCAACAATTCTTGAGTCGGCGTAGGCGATTTGCCCTTTCTCAATTTCAATACCTTTTGCCATTATTTGAAGGTGTTCAAAATTCATTTTGCCTTCAGCAACAACTCGATAGACCTTGGGAACTTTTATTGATGGGTGAGTGAGTTGATTTATTAAATCTCCGTCGTTTGTCATAATCAATAAACCGGTAGAATCTTTGTCCAGTCTGCCAACGGGTTTTAGATGTTTGACTTCTTCCGGCAACAGGTCATATATTGTTTTACGTCCTTTTTCGTCATCCATTGTTGTTATGTAGCCGGCAGGCTTGTAATATCTGATGTATGATAGTTTTGGGGTTGATAAAGGAGAATTATCTATAAGAATTTTATCTTTTAGGGTAATTGTTGTTCCTATTTCATCGACAATTTTTCCGTTTACTTTAACTCTTCCTGCGAGGATATATTCATCTGCTTTTCTGCGTGAGCAAAAACCACAAGAAGCTATAAACTTATTAAGACGAATTCTTTCAGCCATTTTAAGAATTTTCTCCCATTATTTCAATTTGATTTGGATTATTTATTTGTTTTACATATACTTCATCAAAAATTACAGCAAGAACAGAAGCAATAGCAGGTGCAAGAATTACACCCCAAACATCAAGAAATTCAGCAGCAACAAGGAATGAAAGTAAAATTACGAGTGGGTGTAAATCCATGAATTTGCCAAAAATCAAAGGTCTTATGAAATTATTAGATATCCATTGAGCAATCACTATTACTAAGACTGCACCAATTACGAAAAGCCATCCTTTTGTATAAGCTACGGAAATAGTTAAAACTGTTGCTATAATAGGACCAACAATTGGGACAATATCTAATATTCCGGCAATTAGCCCTAATCCCATTGCATAAGGAATACCTAAAATTAAAAGTCCAAATGCTGTAACTATACCAACGGAAATCATTGATGAACATTGAGCTATAACAAAACCTCCGACACGAGTCGATATGGCTACGAATACATCATCAGCTTTTTTTCTGATTTCTGACGGAAAAAGGCTTAAGAGCCAATTTTTCATTTCTTCTTTGTCGTTAAGCATATAAAAAACAATCATTGCAATGATAAACATTATTGCAATGGCGCCTACAATGCTGGCAGATGCCGCTAATGTTTTTTGTACTGCATTTCCTATAAATTCCGTTGGGGCATTAGGCAGTTGCTCAGGAGAAAAAATTGTTGATAATTTTGTTCCAAATATTGTTTTTGTAGCAATGAAGTTTTGAATTGTTGCAATTTTTTCCGGAAAGCTCGCGACAAGTTGGTCAACTTGGTCTATCAAAATTATAACAAGCGGAATAAAAGCACCTATTATTACTGCAAAAAATATTAATAGTGCAACAGTTGTTGCAAGTGGTCTTTTCATTCGTTTTTCAAGTTTATTTACTAACGGATTTAAAGACGCTGCAATTACAAATGATGCAAAAATCAACATAGCAAGTGTTTTTACCGAACATATAAATTTTATAAAAAAGATTATTAATAGAAGAAATATTATATTTTTTATAGTTAAATAGCTTTTAATATTACTCATAATGCCTCCAAAATGATTATTTCGTTATTATACTTTAGCGATAAAGAAAAGTCTATTAAACTAATTTTTTGCAATATTGGTTAATAGAGCAAACTGCACAATTTGGTTTTTGAGGTTTACAAATATTTTGACCATGGGTAACTAAAAGAGTGTTAAAATCTAACCAATGTTTGATTGGGAGTTTTTTTCTTAGAGCCATTTCTGTTTCATCCGGTTCTTTGGTTTTTACATAACCCCAGCGGTTACAAATGCGATGAACATGGACATCAACGCATATTGCAGGTTTGCCAAAACCTTTAGCCATAACAAGATTTGCCGTTTTTCTTCCCACTCCTTTGAATTTTGTCATCTCTTCTATACTTTCCGGAACTTTAGAGTCATATTTTTCGACAAGTTCTTTTGAAATATCTATAATTTGGCGTGCTTTATTTTTGTAAAAGCCGACAGGGTAAATGGCTTGAGCTAATTCTTCTTCAGAAATATTCAAAAAATCTTCCGGTTTTGTACCTATTTTTAGCATTCTAAGTGTTGCTGGATATGTTGTTTTGTCGTTTGTGCGCAGACTGAGAATGCAAGAAATTAATACCAAAAAAGGGTCTTTAAACTCTTCCATAAGTTTAACAAACTCTGTTCTTGGTGTGTTATCATTTTTTAAATTTTCAATAATTTTATCTATCATAGTTTGATTATACATATAAATTAACAAATAAAAAAGCTCCGATTTCTCGGAGCTTTTTGTGTTTTTTGTAAAAAACTATTCAACGATAATTGCGCTTACAGGGCAAGCATCAGCTGCTTCTTTTACACAATCTTCGTTTTCTGCAACAGCAGCTTCGTTTACAACTGCTTTATCTTCGATAGAAAATACTGCATCGCAAATTGATTCGCATGCGCCGCAAGAAATGCATTCATCTGAAACTGTTACTTTCATTTGTTTCTCCTTTACTTTAATCTACCACCATTGGTATCTTTTTGTTATCTACATTATACACAAAAAATTAAAAAATTCTATTGCTTATTTAATTTCCCATGTTGTTCCGTCTTTTGTGTCTTTAAGGCTTACACCAACTCTCGCAAGAGTGTTTCTGATTAAATCAGCTACATCCCAGTTTTTGTCTGCACGAGCTTGGTTTCTTGTTTTTAAAATTTTATCTATCATTGCTTTTGGTTCTTCTATTCCGTCCAAAAAAGCAAACTCTTCAATTACGGGTTTAATTTTTTCAAAGAGTGTATTTTCATCAATTTCAATATTAGAAAAATCAAATCCCAAAACTTCTGAAAGTTTAAGCATTGTTGAAATTGCAACAAGTGCCTCATCTTTGTTTTGAGTGTCCTTTGCTTTGTTTGCTGTGTTTGCGAGGTCAAACAATATTGACATAGCTTTTGATGTATTTAAATCATCGTTCATAGCGGATTTGAAGTTTTCAATTGCTTTTTCGTCAAATTGCTTGTTGATATTTTCATTGCCTACATAAGGGAGAACGTTATTTACAGCGTTTTGAAGCCTTTGTGCGCCGGCTTGAGCTGCGCTAAGTGATTCATCTGAAAATTCAACAGGCATGCGGTAATGATTTGTTAAAATAAATAATCTTATAGTGTTTGAATTGTAATTTTTTAAAATATCGTCAATGGTTAGGAAGTTACCTAATGACTTTGACATTTTTTCTTTGTTAATGGTAACAAAGCCGTTATGTAACCAATATTTTGAGAATTGGCAATCATTTGCGCATTCGGATTGTGCAATTTCGTTTTCGTGGTGAGGAAAAAGCAAATCAGCTCCGCCTGCGTGAATATCAATAGTTGTGCTGAGATGTTTACGAGCCATAGCTGAGCATTCAATATGCCATCCCGGACGACCTACACCCCAAGGGCTTTTGTATCCGTGTTTTTCATCTTTTTTCCATAGTGCAAAGTCTAAAACGTCTTCTTTTTTTGTTGATGCTTCAACACGAGCACCTGCAACTAAATCATCAATAGGTTGTTTGCTAAGTTGGCCGTATTTTGGAAATTTTTTAACTCTAAAATAAACATCTCCATCAGCTTCATAGGCGTAGCCTTTTTCTATTAATGATTTTACTATGGCAATCATTTCACCCAGTGTTTTTGTAGCAAAAGGCTCTATATCAGGTTTTAAAATATTTAGTTTCTTCATTGACTCTGAGAAAACATCATAATATTTTTTAGCGACGTCATCAGGAGATATACCTTCTTTTTCAGAGCGCGCAAGGATTTTATCATCAACGTCTGTTACATTTCGGCAATATATAACTTCATATCCTAAGAATTTTAAGTATCTGTATAAAACATCCCAAGTTGTGTAGCAACGAGCGTGTCCAAGGTGAGGTTTGTCGTATACGGTGGGACCACAAACATACATTTTTACTTTATTTGTTTCATTTGGGATAAATTCTTCAATTTTGTTTGAATATGAGTTAAAAATGTTTAGCATTGACTAAGCTCCTTTAAAATTCCTTGAGTTATTTCAACCGTGTCTGTACCTAAACTTTTGAGTACTTTCATTGCAAGAGAATCAGGTTCTTTTGTAATGGCCCAAAGTAGGTTTGCTGATGAAATCATTTTTAAATGATGTTTTTTTGCTTTTACTGCAGCCGTTTCCAAAATATGTTTTGCGTGTTTACTGAATATAATTTCATTGTCTGAATATTTATCGCCGTATCCAATGAGTCTTTCAACTTCGGCACGTGCATCTTTTATGTTTATTCCAAGTTTTGAAAGGACAATTGCACCTACTCCTACGCTTTCAGCAATTATACCTAACAAAATTAGTTCTGAACCAACAATATTTCTTCCCAAACGACGTGCTTCATTTTTTGCCAATCTAAGAATGGTAAGCGTTTCAGGCATTTGTTTTTCAATAGGTTTGATAATTCTGTGAGCAAAATCATCATCATTTACTTTTAAATCTTTGAAAATATTATACGCAATTCCTGATTTTGCTTTAATTACGCCCAAAATAATATGTTCAGGCTTGACGGTTGCTTCGCCTAATTCTTTCGCAGTTTCTATTGCGAGTAAAATTGTTTTAAAAGCGTTAGGGGTGAAGATAATTTGTTTTTCTTCAAATTCTGCTTTACGAGAATTAATTTCTTTAAGTTTTTGTGCATAGGTTTCTAAATTTATGCCATATTCTGCCATAATTTTAGTAATTTCAGAGTCCTTATCTTCTAATATTGATTGAACGATTTGTTCTGTACCCAGAATTTCATAATTTGATGCTGTAAGTTTAGCTACGGCTCGTTCTAAGATGTTTTTTGAATCAGGTTCTTCTATAATTGAAAGAACTTTTGAATATTCTTCACTTTCATATTTTTTGGGTTGAATCCCTTCGGGGTGTTCGTTACGTTTTAATTTTTTTTCAAACAATCTTTCTAAAACGGATTTTGCCTTATCCGTGTCAAAATCGAGATCTTCTAAAAGGTAGGTAATTGGTGCTTTTCTGTCTTTTATCAATGAAAGAAAAATATGCTCGGTTGTTATGGAATTGCTTCTTGCTTTGCGGGCATAGTCAAAACTATCTCTAAGGACGGTTTTTGCTTCATTCGAAAATCCAATTATGGTTGTGTGTTTTGTTTCTTTTTTGCTTTTTATGTTTTCTAATGCCATTTTTGTCATTTCATCAAGAGAAACTTTTGACATTGTTAAAAGTTTTGTAGAAAAACAATTTTTTTGTAGTGCAAAGGCACATAAAATATGTTCAGGATAGATAGAAGTAAAGCTTTGCTCGTCTGCTATTTTTTGTGCAGAAGTTACTATTTGCAAAGCTTTTTCGGTAAATTTTTCAAACAAAGTCTAGACCTCAATCAGATATTATGGATTTATTTTACAATAAACATTTGAGCTTGTCATTATAATGAGGGCTTATTTTGCTATTTTAATTTCTTTTTTAATTGACAGAGTATGATTTTATTTAAAAGGTCTTGAGGAAGTTTAGATATTAAGCAAGCTATTTTGGAATCAATGCCTACACAGTAGCTACTTTTGGAATTTTTTGTTTTTAAAACTTTTAGAATTGTTTTTGAAACCTTTTCTGTATCAAGAGCTTTGTAATTGTTTTTTTCGGCGTTTTTTGCCAAAAAATTCATATCTTTTTCATATTTTTGTTTAAATTTTTCATCAATATTGTCAAGGCTTTTTTTATTATTTGAGATTGACTTATTCCAAATAGGCGTTTTAATTGACCCAGGTTTTATAGAAACAATTTTAATGTTTTTATTTTTAAATTCAAGGGAAAGAGAATTAAAAAGGATATCCATAGCCCGTTTAGAAGCACAATATGGTGCAATATAGGGAAAAATTCCGGTAGATGCCATTGAACTGATATTTATTATTTTTCCTTTTTTCATAAGAGGCAAAAATGTTTGTGTAACTGCAACCGGTGCTATAGTATTGAGCTCAAATTGGTATTTCAAATCATCAATATTAATACATTCAACAGGTTGGGCAACAACAGCTCCAGCATTATTGATAATTCCGATAAGTTCAATATTTTCGTCAGATAGTTTTTTGTAAGCTGTTTCCAGTGATTGTTTGCTCAATACATCAAGAAATATCGGTTTTATGTTTTGGTGAACTTTTTCTAAAGTTTTAAAATCTTCTTCTTTTCGTACACCGGCAATAATGTTATACCCATTTTGGGCTAACATAACGGCTGTATTTTTGCCAATTCCGCTTGAGGTGCCTGTTATTAAGATAGATTCTTTCATAATCATTTAAAGGCAATAACTTTACGATGGGAGGATGTATATATGTTTTTTATAATTGGCTTTTTAATAGATGTTTTTACTGTACGTAATGACAGCATTTTTAGTGCATTTTTTGTCTCAATATCACGTACAATCCATTCCAAAGCCCCAAAGGGGTATCTTGAAAAATGATAAGTAGAACAAATTGCACCTGTTTTTACGGCATCAATCATATTCAGGCAACTGATATCAATGCTCATTTTTTCACATGGATAGCTCGAGATATATTTGTTTAAGTTTTCAATAATTTCCTCAACATTCGAAAAATAAGGGTTCAAGGTTAGAAAATTATTATGTATATCAAAACAGTTCATTTGTTCCTTCTCATTATGGGATACTCTTTACATAAATATTTATCGTTTTTTTTTAATAAAAGTTGAAATTTTTGAAAGAAACTACACCAAATGGAGTAGATTGTTGTATAATGAAATTAATAGGAAGAAAGAGGGAGATGTTTATGCCAATGGTTTTAGACAGACAAAAAACAATTGAAGAAATTGCACAAGAGGTTTTAGATATTGAAGCCCAAGCTATTTTAAAGCTTAAAGACAGAGTTGGTACTGATTTTGAAACAGCTATTAATCTTATTTATAACTGTAAAGGTCGTGTAATTATTACCGGCATGGGCAAATCCGGTCATATCGGCAGAAAAATTGCCGCAACTCTTACATCTACAGGCACGCCTTCTTATTTTCTTCACCCCGCAGAAAGTACACATGGAGATAGCGGGATTATTACCCGTCAAGATGTTGTTATTGCTATTTCAAATAGTGGTGAAACTGCAGAGTTGTTGAACCTATTGCCGTTGATTAAGCGCTTTGAAGTTCCGATGATTGCAATGACAGGAAAATTAAACTCAACACTTTCTCAAAAAGCGGATGTGACGTTGGATATTAGCATAGAAAAGGAAGCTTGCCCTCTTGGTAAAGCTCCTACTACCAGTACAACTGCAACATTAGCAATGGGTGATGCTATTGCAATATGTTTGTTGCAAAAACGTGGATTCACAGAAGAAGATTTCTTGCTTTTCCATCCTTCAGGGGCATTGGGCAAGGGTATTCTTTATAAAGCAGTTGATTTGATGATTAAGGATGAAAGATTACCGATTGTAGATGAAAATATGTTGTTCCAAGATGCAATCAAAATTATTTCCGATAAAAAATTGGGTTGTGCAATCGCTGTTAATGAAAAAGGAATTATGTCAGGTATATTAACAGATGGGGATATCAGAAGAACATTAATGAAGTTTTCAAGTGTTGAAAATCATACTGTAAAAGAAGTTATGACCATTAATCCAAAAACTGTTAAACAAGATGACTTGGCGGCAAAAGCATTGGCTACAATGGAAAAATATTCTATTACTTCTCTTGTTGTGACGGATGAAAATTCACGTCCGATAGGTCTTTTACACGTTCACGATTTATTAAAAGCGGGAGTTGCATAGAAAATGGATTTAAAGACTCGTATAAGCAAAATTAAAGCTGTTGCTTTTGATGTTGACGGTGTAATGACAGACGGAAGTTTGACTTTTGATGAAAACGGTGTTGAGTATAAAACTTTTAATGCAAAAGATGGTCAAGGTATTGTTATGCTTAACAAAGCAGGGTTTGTAACAGCAATAATTACAGCAAGAAATAACGGTACGGTCCGTCATAGATTTCAGAATCTTGACATGACAAAGCTTTTTGAAGGACAAAAAAATAAACTTGCGGCATTGGATGAATTGTGTTCCGAGTTTAATCTTTCTTATGAAGAGATTGCATATATGGGTGATGATTTGCCGGATATTTGCGTGATGGAAAAAGTAGGTTTTGCAACTTGCCCTGCCGATGCTGTAGATGAAGTTAAATCAGCTGTTTGTTTTATTAGCAATAAAAATGGCGGAAAAGGCGCAGTCAGAGAGCTTTGTGATTTAATTTTATACACACAAAATAAGCACCCTATGACTCAAGAAAAAATCCAAGCGGGCGTGTAGAAATAGTTAGTAATTCATCGCATCTTCTTCGAGAACTTTGCCTGCGCAGTATCGAGAGTTAGTGTTAGTGTAGTCTTTTGTATTTACATTTATTGTTGAACAGTAATTATTGTTTCGCCAATAATCAGTATTATAACCTGAATATACTTCACCTAATTTTGAGCCGGTAGGTATTAGAGTTCCTTGTTTTATATCATTTTTGTTTTCTAGAGCTATTTGAAACTCAAAGATATCTCTACCTACAATATTTGGGCCTTTAGAGCCATTTATATCAACTACTGTATAGTTGTTATAAGAACCAAATATTGTTCCATCATTAGTAATAAAACAAGGCATTTTGTTGCTACCTCTTGTATTCTTAACACATTTATCATTATCAAATTCCAAAATGATTTCTTGTGTTTTAAATTGTTTAGACAGTAGATAGGTTGCTTTGTATGTTCCATTTCCTCCAAAATCCATTCCATCAATATTTGTAGCTTTTCCTGCTTTTTCATGCCA